>JAZUCN010000110.1:0-10393 GCA_045639205.1 Oscillospiraceae bacterium
ATTTCTGTTATGCCTGCGGCGCGAGCCTTTCTGGCGATCATAGCGCCGAAGGACCTACTTTGGCTTCCAATACAGCAGAAAATACAAATCTACTGGAAAACTATATTGGACAATGGACAGATATGTTCAGCATGCGATGCAACCTTAAAATTGCGGCCATTGATGACTAGCGAGCGGCAATTGAGATCAATTGGGCGAGCAGTGCAAGTGAAAACAGTAAGTGGGAAATGACGGGTACCCTCGATGCGTTTACAGGGCGGTTGCTGTTCGCCGATTGCATAAAAAGCGAAAGTGCGTATTCAGATGACGGTGATGTCTCAGTTCATGTGAAATACAGAAACGGCATCGGATATCTATTTCTGGAGGGCGGCGCTCTTTACTGGGTCGATGACGAAGAAAACACAGGCAAGAATCTGCGCTTTGAACGAACCAACCCAGTTTCACCCAATGAGGAACCCAAGGACAATTTTCCGACGGGCCACAAGGATTTCATGCAAGTGGCTTTTTGGTACTATGGCGCGAATGTCAGCAAAGGACGGATCGGACTGGCCGAACCATATATGAATATCATGGAATCGCATGTTACGTATGCGTATACGGATCCAAACAGATACATTGCGTATTACTGTGATTCGGATGTTATTGCGTTGGAGTGGCTGACAGTAGATCAGACAGGAAAACTGCCATTGAAGATCACACCACTCAAGATCGGCAAGGCGGAAATCCAAATTTATGATGAGGAAGAGCCGCAAAATATTCTGACAATCTGTGTGACGGTCGATGAAAACACGGATAATGACTACACGATTGCGGACACTTCGGCAGAAATGACGGAGAGGATTCGTCTGTTCCGCGAGACTTGTGAGCGCATTGGCTATCAGGGCGCAGAACTCCGATTTAGGTGAAAAGTCACGGTGAGAATGCCGTGAAATCATCTATGGATTTCCTAGCCATCTCGGCTGCGGCGGCCACTTTGCCGGCTACCTCCATTTTGCGCTTTTTGCTATAATCGGCAGTCATGCGTCAGCTCCACCAAAAAAGGAAAGCACCGCTTTGGCGGTGCTTTCCTTTTTTGGTTGCGCCGAGGGCTGCGGGAAATCGCGAAGTATTCCCCTCAGTTCCGCCAAAAGACACCAAATGGTGTCTTTTCTGCCGCTGTGAGCAGTGCGTAATCAACATCTCGGTGTTTGTGGACAGGTCGAGCCCTGCGACGAAGTTTCCGCACCGCACAATTGAAGAACTTTTGGAAATAACCTGCCCGCAGGAAACATAACGAAAATCCCTCCCACACGGGAGGGATTTTTATTGTTTGTGTTCGGCAGTATCGAGTAATTGTTTGAGCAAAATCGCACCGATAGGAAACAGGATCATTCCCACCACCCCGCAACAGCGGAAGCCTGCGTAGAGTGCGAGCAGAGTCAGAAGCGGAGCGAGACCCAAGTGTTTCCCCAAAAGCCGAGGTTCGAGCGCTTGACGGCTTAAGGCGGCGGTTGCGTAGAGCACAAGAAAACCCACGCCGCGCGCGGTGTTTCCATAGAGAAACTGCATCGCGCTCCACGGAAGCAGAATCAGCCCCGAACCGAGCACGGGCAGTGCGTCGACGATTGTGATGAGCAGTGCAAACAGAAGTGGATACTCTACGCGCAGTAACAGAAGTCCGGCCGTGAGAATGAGAAACGACAGAAACATCAGTTTTGCCTGTGCCTGCACCCAACAGCCAAGGGTCGTTTTGAGCCGCGCGGTGAAGCTCTGCATGCGATCCTGCCATGGCGCGGGCAGGTGCTTTTGCACAAACCTGCGAAAACGGGGAAGTTCACTGCCTGCCATGAAGCTTGCAAGCACCATCGTGATAAGAAAGAGCACATACTTCGGGAGTTTGGATAGCAGGGTCGAGGCAAAGGAAAAAAGCTTGTCATAGACCTCACCGCTCTCGAGCACACTCGATTCAAACAGATCGCGAATGCTATCGGAAAGCCCTGCGCCAAGCCCATCGGGAAAGCGTGTGGCGATGGATAACAGCCACAGCTCCAACCGTGCAAGCGGCTCTGCAAACGACTGCGCAAGCGAGGGAAGACTCCGCAAAAAACCTATCAGTTCGACAAACAGTGTTTTTCCGAGCAGGAATAAACCGCCTGCAAAAAGCGCGTAAAATGCCAGTACGCAGAAAAACGCGCAAAGCCCGCGCGGCGCGCGCGTGCGCGTGTGAATGTAGTCAGCTGGCTTCTCGGCAAGACGCGCAATGAGCACGCCGAGCAAGACCGGCAGAATCAGCGGCAAGGCAAAGGCGGCAAACAGCCAGATGCCCACAATCGCCGCAAGCACAATCAGCACCGTGCGGCGAAGCTTGCGAAAGTCCATTCCAATCTCCTTTTTTGTGAAAAATAAAGCGCTTTTGGGGTTGCTTTTTTATGGGCGGCGGTGTATAGTAGACCACGATACATGAACAGATGCCCATCTGTGAAAGACAAAACAGGAGGAAAACCGTGAAGAGCATGCCTAAGTATTACATCGTAGAAGCCGCCGCTCTGCCCGAGATTTTTCAGAAAGTCGCCGAGGCAAAACGGATGCTCGAGACAGGTGAAACCGACCGCGTGAATGTCGCGACCAAGGCTGTCGGCATCTCGCGCAGTGCGTTTTATAAGTACCGCGATACCATCGCGCCATTTCATAACATGATGGCAGGCCGCATCATCACCTTCCAGATGATGCTTAAGGATAAAGCGGGTGTGCTTTCGGCCATATTATCCATTTTTGCCAGTTGCGGCACAAATATACTGACCATCAACCAGAGCATTCCCACAGGCGGACGCGCTATGGTGACGATTTCTGCCGAAACAGGTAATGTCAATTGCTCGCTTGAGGAGCTGACGCACCGCCTTGCGCAGACACAGGGCGTTGTCAAGGCCGAAATGATTGCAGGATAAGGAAAGGAAACAGTATGAGAGGTTTTGAATTTCATCTTCCGACAAAAATCGCCTTTGGCGCAGATGTTGTAGAAAAACTGCCGCAGTTGGTAAAAGAATACGGCACGCGCGCAATCGTCGTCTATGGCGGTGCGAGCGCGAAGAAGAGCGGCTTGCTCGCGCGTGTAGAAAAACTTCTGTCCGATGCACAGATTCCGCACACGATGATTGGCGGCGTTCAGCCTAATCCGCGCGCAGAGCTTGCGCGTGAGGGCGTGAAGCAGGCCATCGACTTTGGAGCGGATATCGTCGTTGCTGTCGGTGGCGGCAGTGTCATTGACACGGCAAAGGCTGTGGCGCACGGCGCGGCAAATCCCGAAACGGACATTTGGGAGTTCTGGAGTGGGCGCGAAAAGGTTACCAAGACCCTTCCCGTGGGCGTGGTACTGACGATTCCTGCCGCAGGCAGTGAAACGAGCGACTCTGCGGTGCTGACGAATGTGGCGCTGAATGAAAAGCGCGGATTGAGCACACAGATGAACCGTCCTGCATTTGCCCTGCTTGACCCGGCACTTGCCGTGACGCTTCCGAAGCGTCATATCGCGTGCGGCGTGGTCGATATCATGATGCACACACTTGACCGCTATTTTAACCCCATCTGCGATAACGAGTTTACCGACCGCATGGCAGAGGCGCTTTTGCGCGTGGTCATTGAAAACGGCACAAAGATTTTCGCCAACGCGGAAGATTTGCAGGCAATGAGCGAGATCATGTGGTGCGGCAGTATTTCGCATAACGGCATGACAGGCCTCGGCGGCAACAAGGACTTTGCCACCCATCAGCTTGGTCATGTGCTGAGCGAAAAATATGACTGCATCCATGGCGAGAGCCTTTCGGCTGTTTGGGGCAGTTGGGCAAGATATGTCTGCCCTGTAAACCCCGCGCGCTTTGCGCAGTACGCAAGAAATGTCTGGGACATCTGCGAAGAGAATGATGAACTTGCGGCCAAACTCGGCATCGAGCGCACAGAGGAATACTTCCGCTCGCTGAACATGCCCATCTGCTTTACGCAGATTGGCGTCGCGGTGCAAGATGACGCGGGCATCGCCGACATGGCGTTCCGCTGCAGCCACCACGGCAAGCGCAAGATTGGCACATTCCGCGTGCTTGACCAAGATGATATGGCGGAAATCTACCGCATGGCAAACAGATAAGGAGCAAATACCATGAAGAAATTAGCAATTGTGGGCTACGGCATCGTCGGCGGCGGCGTGGCGGAGATCCTCAAGAGAAATGCCGCATCCATTGAAGAAAAAGCAGGCGAGGCAATCGAACTTGCCTACATTGTTGATCTGCGCGAGATGCCCGATGACCCCTTCGCAGATAAGATGGTCAAGGATTTTTCCATCATTGAAAACGACCCCGAGGTTTCCATCGTGGTCGAAGCCATCGGCGGCTGTGGTGCGGCACTGGATTTCTGCCGCAGAGCGCTCAAAAAGGGCAAAAGCGTTGTCACCTCGAACAAACAGCTCGTTGCAGAATACGGTCTGGAACTGATTGCGCTTGCAAAGGAAAACAACTGCAGCTTCCTCTTTGAGGCGGCAGTCGGGGGCGGGATTCCCGCCCTGCATCCGCTCTATTCGTGCCTCGACGCAAATGTTCTTTATGAAGTGTCGGGCATCCTCAACGGCACGACCAACTACATCCTCACGCAGATGCTGGAAAACGGCATGAGTTATGACGATGCCCTGCGCCGCGCGCAGGAACTTGGCTACGCCGAGAGCAATCCCGCAGCCGACGTTGAAGGCACGGACGCAGGCAGAAAAGCCTGCATCCTGGCAGACCTTGCTTTCGGCAAAGAGGTACAGCCGCAGAATATTTATATGGAAGGCATCACGAAGATTGAAGCCATCGACGCACTCTTCGCTTCCGCGGGTGGCATGAAGATTAAACTTCTCGGAAGAGCTATCAACCGCGATGGAAAACTCTTCGTGTTCGTTAGCCCCCACTTCATCGCCCAACAGCAGATGCTCGCCTGCGTTTCGGATGTGTTTAACGCCATCGAGGTCAAGGGCAGTGATGTTGGAACGGCGCTGTTCTATGGCCCCGGCGCAGGGCGCTTCCCCACGGCAAGCGCGGTGCTCGGCGATGTGATTGACATTGTAAAGAATCCCGGAAGAGCCCAGCCTGTTTCGTGGCAGGCAGGCGGAAGCGAACTTCTGTGCGATGTGCAGGATTTTACCGCTCGCTTCTATATCCGCACAAAAGAATCCCGCGAGGCGGTCGAGGAAAAACTTGGCAAGGTGCAGTGGCTTCCCGACCAACAAGATATGCACGCAGGCATCTGCGCGGTGACAAGCCGCAGAGCGCTTGAGAGAAGCGGTCTTGCACTGCTCGCATACTGGCCCGTCTATGAAGACGGCGTGGCAGGAGGAAAGTAATGGCACTGATTGTACAAAAATTTGGCGGCAGCTCTGTGGCAGATGCCGAGCGCGTGTTCCGCGTGGCAAAGCGAATCACCAAGGCCTATCAGGAGGGCAACGATGTTTGCGTTGTGCTCTCGGCCCAGGGCGACACCACGGATGATTTGATTGAAAAGGCCAATGAAATCAACCCCAACGCATCGAAGCGCGAGATGGACATGCTGCTGGCCTGCGGCGAGCAGATTTCGATTGCACTCATGGCGATGGCGATCGAAAAACTGGGCTTCCCTGTCGTGTCGCTGTGCGGCTGGCAGGTCGGTATGACAACGAACACCCAGCACTCGTCGGCTCGCATCCGCAAAGTCGATTGCGAGCGCGTGCGCGAAGAACTGGATAAAAAGCGCATCGTACTGGTCGCGGGCTTCCAGGGTGTCAACCGCCACAATGACGTGACAACGCTCGGCCGTGGTGGCTCGGATACAACGGCGGTTGCACTGGCTGTTGCCCTGCAGGCAGACCTGTGTCAGATTTATACGGATGTCGACGGCGTTTATTCCTGCGACCCGCGCATTGTCCCCGAGGCAAAAAAACTGCAGCAGATTACCTATGATGAGATGTTAGAACTTGCATCCATGGGCGCGCAGGTGCTCAATAACCGCTCGGTCGAGCTTGCAAAGAGCTACCAGGTGCGGATGGAGGTTCTGTCGAGCTTCGAAGAAATTCCCGGTACGATTGTGAAGGAGGTCGTAAAGAAAGTGGAAAAAACATATATTACCGGCGTTGCGCAGGATAAGAAAATCGCACGCCTTGCCCTCGTTGGTTTGGAAGACGTCCCCGGTGTTGCATACCGCCTGTTCAGCATCCTGTCCAAGGGTAAGATTGCTGTGGATATGATCATTCAGTCCCTCGGCAGAGATGAGCAGAAGGACATCGTCTTCACCGTTGCGGAAAAAGACGTCATGACATGCGCCAAACTGCTCGATGAGAATAAAGAAACGCTCAACTTTGACCATATTGACATCAATACGGGCGTTGCCAAGGTATCGATCGTCGGCGCGGGCATGCTTGAAAATGTGTCCGTCGCGGCAAAGATGTTTGAAGCGCTCTATCAGCAGCACATCAACATTCATATGATCTCTACCAGCGAGATTAAAATCTCGGTTCTCATCGACAAGGACGATGCAGACCGCGCCACGCGCGTGATTCACGAGCAGTTCTTCCAGTAAAACGGCATAAGCACAACCCTCCTCGTCATAAGGTATGACAAGGAGGGTTGTTTCATGAAACTGCGCATGCTTACCGCTTTTATTTTAACCGCCGTCGCAGGCGTTGCGATGCACTTTGTCTATGACCTTTGCCCCGTTCCGCTTGTAGGTTTGCTCATGCCGATGAACGAGAGCGTGTGGGAGCATCTGAAGATGCTCTACTGGCCGTTTCTTGTGGCGATGTTCTGCCTTTTGCGCGGCAAACATGACTCGCGTACGGGCTGGGGCGCGGCGATGACGGCACTGCTTGCGATGCCGCTTTTGCTCATCGGCGCGCATTATGCGCTGACCGCAGGCTTTGCACTCGGCGCGCACGAGGTCGGCTTTGCCTTATATCTTCCTGTGCTTGCTGCAGGATTTTTCCTGTTTGCGAAACTGAAAAAATGCGCGGGGCTCGAGAAAATGGCGGGCATCGGCGTGATTTTGGCAGGGGTTTATGGCGCATCACTCATCTTTTTCTCCATCGCGCCGCCCGAACTTCCGATTTTTACGGAAATTCTGTAAAAAAGCAGGATTTTTCTTCAAAAAACACTTGACTTGGAGCAAAACGCATGCTAAAATGCCCGAAGAGAAAACAAAGAAGGAGCGGAAGCACCGCGCCTCACCTCCAGCATTGGCGAAGAGGTTCATAATACTTCATCTTCTCTGATGGTGTTATTGTGTGCGGGTGCTTTGCGGCATCCGCACTTTGTATTTGGAGGTGCTTTATCATCGGTAAATTGGATCATCAGATCAACGAGGAGATCCGCGACAAGGAACTTCGCGTGATTGGAGCAGATGGCGAACAACTTGGTATCATGTCTGCTTCGGAGGCACTGGCCCTTGCGGAAGAAAAGGATCTGGATCTTGTCAAGATCGCGCCGACAGCTACGCCGCCGGTCTGCAGGATCATGGATTACGGCAAGTTCCGCTTTGAGCAGCTGAAGAAGGAAAAAGAGGCCAAAAAGAATCAGCACGTTGTCGAGGTCAAGGAGATTCGTATGTCCCCGAGCATCGACACCAACGATTTCAATGTTAAGGTCAAAAACGCCATGAAGTTCCTCAAAGATGGCAACCGTGTTAAAGTCACAGTCCGTTTCCGCGGCCGTGAGATGGCGCACACCTCGCTTGGTGAGGTCCTGCTGAAGAAATTCGGCGAGGATTGCGCTGAACTTGCGAACGTGGATAAGGGGGCAAAGCTCGAAGGACGCAACATGTCCATGTTCCTCAGCCCCATCACCGCAAAGAAAAAGTAAGTAATCATTCGGAAGGAGAAATACTATGCCCAAGCTGAAATCCCATAGCGGCGCGAAGAAAAGATTCAACCTGACCAAGAGCGGCAAGGTTAAGAGAGCGCACGCATTCAAGAGCCACATCCTCACCAAGAAGACGACCAAGCGCACGAGAAATCTGCGTAAGAACGGCTATGCCGACATTACGGTCGAAGATACCGTGAAGAAGATGATTCCCTACAAATAATCGCAGGGATTGACTACACATAGGAGGATTGAATAATGGCAAGAGTTAAAGGCGCAATGATGACGCGCAAAAGAAGAAATAAAGTTCTGAAGCTGGCGAAGTCCTACTGGGGCTCCAAGTCCACGCATTTCAAGATGGCCAAGCAGGCTGTCTACAAGTCCGGCGTTTATGCTTACGTTGGCCGTAAGCTGAAGAAGAGAGAGTTCCGCAACTTGTGGATCACCCGTATCTCCGCAGCAGTCGCTCCCTTCGACATCAACTATTCCCGCTTCATGTACGGCCTGAAGAAGGCTGGCATCGAGATGAACCGCAAGGCTCTGTCCGAGCTTGCTATCTCCGATCCCGAAGCATTCAAGGTTCTCGTCGAGACCGCGAAGAAGGCTCTGTAAGAACAAATCACAAACGACCGCTGATTCAGCGGTCGTTTTGATTATGGAGGAAACACCATGCGCTATCGTGCAATTTTATTTGATATGGACGGCGTGCTCATCGAGTCCGAACCGCTGACGGCAAAAGTCGCGGCCCAGACGCTGCATGAGTTCGGCATCCCCGCAAAGGAAACGGATTTTTCCCAGTTTTCCGGCTGCGGCGAAGACCGCTATATTGGCGGCGTTGCCGAGATGTACGGTAAGCCCTATGAGAAAATCATGAAGGCGCGCCTGTACGAAAACTACGGCAAAGTCGTCTGCGACGAGGTCATCATTCCACCCATGCTGAAAGAAACCTTGACCGCTTTGCGCGAAGTGGGCTACAAAATGGCTGTCTGCTCCGCGGCCGACCGCGAGAAGGTCGTGTGGAATCTGCGCGCCATCGGCATGGGCGAGGATTTCTTTGACTATGTGGTCACAGGCAGTGAGGTCGAGCATCAGAAGCCTGCGCCTGATATTTACCTCAATGGTGCGGCAAGACTCGGTATGAAACCTGACGAGTGCATCGTCATCGAGGACGCACCCAGCGGCATCAAGGCCGCGCACGCCGCAGGCATCAAGGCTGTCGCGCTGTGCACGACATTCAAAGAGGACTACCTGCGCGAGCAGGCACAGCCCGATTATATCGTGCCCGCCTTGGCAGATGTCCCTGCATTGCTTGAAACCCTGTAAAAAAGAAGAACCCCTCCGATTGGGAGGGGTTCTTTTTTTATGCAAAATAAGCGCGGGCGGTATCGCGGTCACGCGCAATCTGCGCGCACAAGGACTCCAAAGAGCCAAAACGTTGTTCTGCGCGGAGCATTTTATAAAGCCACACGCGAAGGGTCTGGTCATAAAGGTCCTGCTCAAAATCCAAAATATGCGCCTCGAGTACGGGCACAGGCAGACTTCCCGCTGTGGGGTGGATGCCAAGATTGCAGACCGCAGGCAGAATTTGCCCATCGGGCATCTGCACGCGCGCGCAGTAAACGCCGCGCGGCGGCTTGGCAATATCGGCGGCAAGCGGCAGGTTGGCAGTAGCAAAGCCAAGACGGCGGCCAAGGTGCTGTCCGTGCACGACGGTGCCGCTGATAAAATGTGCATGTCCGAGGAAGCGGTTTGCCTCTTCCACATCGCCTGATTGCAGCAGCGAGCGGATATGCGTCGAGCTGACGATGGTTCCGTCAAGCGCAACTTTTTCAATCACATCACAGCCGATGCCATGTTCTTTGCAGGCGGAGGCAAGAAGTGCGGCAGTTCCTTCACCGTCACGGCCAAAGGTAAAATCTTCTCCGCAGATCAGATGCACCGCACCAAAACGCTTGAGCAAAATCTCGGAAAAGAATTCCTGCCACGGCATGTGCATCATCTCGCGGTCAAACGGCACAAGCAGCATCTGCTCGATGCCGTATAAGCTCTGCATCAAATACGCACGCTCGGCTTCTGTGTTCAGAAGCGGCACACCGCTCGGAAGCAGAAGCTTCGACGGATGCGGATGGAAACTGAGCGCGGAAGACTGGCACCCAAGCTCCTTGGCGCGCTGTGCGGTCTTTTCCAGCAAAGCGCCATGCCCGATATGCACACCGTCAAAAAAGCCCAGCGCGATTATACGGCGAGTATCCAAATCAATTCACCTCGTAAAAACTCTTCAGTACAGTAAGGGTATGTCCATCGTGCTCGGCAAGGGCGAGAAATTCGCCATCCGTGCTGTAGACGCGACAGGTCTGCGCGGGATACGCAAAGTGGAGTTGCTGTCCGCATTTCAGCTTTGCCGTCTGTGCGCTGTCGACTGTGAGGGCTGGATAGCCTGCAAACAGCGAGTCAACAGGGCGCAAAAGACTTTGCGGCTCGTCATGCGCGATGATATCCGCCAAAGGCGTTGCCTCTGCGAGCGTAAAATCACCTGCGGCAGTTCTGCGCAGTGATGACATACAGCC
>JAZUCN010000111.1:0-1840 GCA_045639205.1 Oscillospiraceae bacterium
CCGCTATCATGTCGGTCTTGCGCACAGCCATGAGAGCTTCTATCATGAAGAAAACGACGAAGAAAGCGCCTACTGGTCGCGCAAGGGCGTTTTGGGCGCAGATATGGAAACAGCCGCGCTTTTTACTGTCGGCCGCCTGCGCGGCGTCAAGACCGCGTCCATCCTCAACAATGTTGTCGTTTGGGGCGAAGATACGGCAGATGCCATCGGCGGCTATGCCGATGGCGAAGATTTGACGGCAAAAGGCGAGCGCAATGAGATTCTCACCGCGCTTGAGGCGTTTGTGCGCATGGAGGAGGCAAGATGATGAAAACGGTATTGTATGTCGATTGCTGTATCCGAGGCAAGCTTTCACGCACAGCGGAGCTTGCAAAGGCATTTCTTGAACACCTGCCGAAAGAATATGAGGTGCAGACCCTGCGCTTGGAGGAAGAGAATCTATCGGCATTTTCGGGCGCGTTTTTTGCACAGCGTGAAAGACTGCTGGAAGCAGGGGAGTTGAACCATCCGCGCTTCCGCTATGCGCATCAGTTTGCCCAGGCAGACCTTGTCATCATTGCCGCTCCGCTTTGGGATTTGAGTTTCCCCGCACTTCTGAAAGTCTATATTGAGCAGTTGTGCGTCGACGGCATCACCTTTGGCAGTACCGAACAGGGGCTTGCGGGCTTCTGCAAGGCAGAGCACATGGTCTATCTCACAACGCGCGGCGGTTTTTATTCGGATGACCCCATGGAAATGGGCAGCCGCTATCTCGATGCCATGCACACGTTCTTCGGCATCAAAAGCTATACCTGTATCGCCGCCGACGGCATGGACGTGGTCGGCTTTGACGGCAAAGCTTCCTTGGAAGACGCCAAGCACCGCGCGGCAGAATTGGCAGTTTCCCTGTAAAACAGGAGGAGAAGAATGTTCAAAAATCCTGCCGCTGCAGCTTGCATTTTTTACCGTACATAAGTAAGAAAAAGCACCCCACATTGTGGGGTGCTTTTTTGCTTATAATCAGACAGCCTTGATGCAATCTTTTAAGCTTTCGATGAACTTATCTCTGTCTACATCGAGGACAACCGTTGTATTGCGGGTGTCGAACTTTTTATCACTGTGCAGGTCGGTGACCGTTCTGCCAAGAGCGATCTGACCGCGTGTTTCCACGCGAACGCCTGCCTTTTCGGCCTTGAACAGTTCAGGATGGACAAGGTACAAAACCGCACAGGAGTCGTGCATCGCAACGCCGTCAAAGCCGACCGACTGCAGGGTCTTCCACGCGTGCTGCAGGCAATCGCGCACGAATGTGCCAACCACGCCTGTTGCGGCAAGTTCATCCATATCGGCAGGGCGCATCGTTGCCTTGAGCGTGACATCAAGTCCGCACATGACAAGCGGCACCCCGCAGTCAAAGACCTTCTTTGCCGCTTCGGGGTCATCATAGATGTTAAACTCTGCCGCAGGGGTGACATTGCCGACAGAGGCAGAGCCGCCCATGATGAGAATGGTGTGAATCTTGCTTGCAAAATCGGGATATTTGGCAAGCGCGATGGCGACATTGGTCAGAGGACCGATGGCAATCAAGCGCAGTTCGCCAGGGTATTTGCAGGCGGCTTCGTACATCGCGTCCCAAGCAGGCTTTTCCTGCATCACGGCATCGTCGGGGAAGGGAAGCTCCACATTGCCCAAGCCGTTTTCGCCGTGGAACATGGTGGCGACATGAAGTTCTCGCATCAGCGGACGGTCAGCGCCCTTGTAGACGGGATAATTTGTGCCCATGAGACCGTTCATGCGGTGTGCATTGGGAAATGTGTGCTTGAGTTCGACATTGCCTGCCACCGTCGAGATAGCGAGCAGA
>JAZUCN010000112.1:0-1937 GCA_045639205.1 Oscillospiraceae bacterium
GGCGTTGTCCATTGCAACAGCGAGCCCTGCGTACTCGAGCATCTCGAGGTCGTTGATGGTATCGCCGCAGGCGCAGGTTTCTTCGCGGCGGATGCCAAGATGTTCCGCCAAAATCTTCAGACCGACACCCTTGTCCGCGCCGATGGCGGTCAGCTCGATGTTGTTCGAGCCCGAGCAGGCAACGTAGCAGGGCGCGTCCTGTACGCACGGCCACGCGGCATCACGCGCGTCTTTGTCGCGGAAAATGTAGAAAAGTTTCTCGATCGGTTCTGTGCGGTTTTGCAGCAGGGCCTGCACATCGTCAACAACGGTGTAAGAACTGCGGTGGTACATGTGCCAAGCTTCGGAAAAGATGGGTTTGGCATAGGCAAAGTTTGCTTCGTCGGAATAGACCTCGCCATCTGCCATGACGGCAAAGAACGCAGGGTGCTTGCGCAGTCTTTCCGCGAGGTTTCGTGCCAGGTCTGCTTCCAGGCGGACACCGCCGAGACATTCGCCCGTATGTAAATTCAAAATCCGGCCGCAAGTTGTGGTGACGGCATATTGCACCTGCGGAAGCGATGCGATGACAGGGCGGCTTTCGGCAAGGGTTCTTCCCGTGCAGAAAGCAACGGTGATGCCGTGCGCCTGCGCGCGGTCGATGGCGGCCTTGGTCGCCTCGCTGACAACACCGCGCTCATTCAGAAGCGTACCGTCAAGGTCAACCGCGACAAGTTTGATAGACATTGTGGTATCCCCTTTTTCTAAAGTCAATTTATTCTATCAATCTATGTGCCCTAAATCAAGACGCGCTGGCTGGCAAATTCACAATTTCTTCTTTTTTTGCGTGTGTTTTTGTGCTATAATCAATGTTTAGAATGGAAAAGATTGTGCAGCGCCCGAATTTGGGCGTGGGAAGGTAAATAACATGGGTCTTTTTTCGAAAATTTTTGGCACGTATTCCGAGCGTGAAGTCAAAAAACTCGAGCCGCTCGTACAGGCAGTCCTCGCGCGCGAGGAGGCTTGCCGCGCGATGAGCGATGACGAACTTCGCGCCAAGACGCCCGAACTCAAAGCGCGTCTTGCCGCGGGCGAAACGCTCGATGATATTCTCCCCGAGGCGTTTGCGGTGTGCCGTGAGGCGGCTGACCGCGTGCTTGGCATGCGTCCGTACCGCGTGCAGATTATTGGCGGTATCGTTCTGCATCAAGGACGCATCGCGGAAATGAAAACAGGTGAAGGCAAGACGCTCGTCGCGATTTTGCCTGCGTACCTCAACGCCCTTTCGGGCAAAGGCGTGCATATCGTCACGGTCAATGACTATCTTGCCAAGCGTGACTCGGAGTGGATGGGCAAAGTCTATCGCTTCCTCGGTCTGTCGGTGGGTTTGATCATTCATGGGCTCACGCCCGACCAGCGCCGTCAGGCGTATGCCGCGGATATCACCTACTGCACGAACAACGAGCTGGGCTTTGACTATCTGCGCGATAATATGGCCATTTACAAGCAGGAGATGGTCCAGCGCGAACATAACTTCGTCATTGTTGACGAGGTCGATTCGATTCTCATTGACGAGGCGCGCACGCCGCTGATCATCTCGGGTCGCGGCGAGCAGTCGTCAAAACTCTATGAGATGGCGGATATGTTTGTGGCAAGACTGCGCAAGCAGGTCTTTTCCACCACCGACGATAAGGAACTGCAGGACCAGTATGACTGCGACTATGTGGTCGACGAAAAAGACCGCACCGTATCGCTGACACAGAAAGGCATCAAAAAGGCCGAGGAATTTTTCGGCGTGGAAAACCTTGCCGATATCGAGAACGCGACGCTCTCGCATCACCTCAACCAGGCGATGAAGGCGCGGGGCCTCATGAAGCGCGATATTGACTATGTGGTCAAGGATGGGGAGATCATCATCGTTGATGAGTTCACCGGCCGATTGATGTATGGCCGTCGCT
>JAZUCN010000113.1:0-5395 GCA_045639205.1 Oscillospiraceae bacterium
AGACGATTTTGCTCTCGTAAAGTTCATCCGTGATGGGTTGGAAGACCTCGGCGGGAATCTCAACGCGAACACCAATGTCCACGCGGTTGGAAAGCGTCGGAATCTGCAGTTCCTCGCAGACGCTCTGCTTCCACTTACTGCCGCTTCTGCCTACGGAGATGACGCACTTTTCACCAGTGAAACTTCCCTTTTCGGTGTCGATGCTGTAGCCGCCGTCAATCGCGTGCACAGCCGTTACAGGCGTGCGGAAGTGGAAATCTGCATGGTCTTTGAGTTTCTCATAGAGATTCGTCAGCACCTCATAGTTGATATCCGTGCCGAGGTGGCGCACCGATGCGTCAAGCAGGTGCAGATTACTGCGCAGACAGTGGGTTTTAAAGGCTGTATTCTCGGTAGAGTACAGTTTGACACTGCCGCCGCCGTTTTTGATGTTGATTTCATCGACATAGTGCATCAGTTCAAGCGCTTTCTTCTTGCCAATGTACTGATGAAGTGTGCCGCCAAATTCGTTGGTGATATTATATTTGCCATCGGAGAATGCTCCTGCACCGCCAAACCCGTTCATAATCGCGCAGGTCTTGCACTGCAGACAGTTCTTGACCTTTTCGCCGTCAATCGGACACTTGCGCTGATGCAGGGCGTTGCCTGTTTCAAAGACACCAATCTTGAGTTCAGGCTTCAGTTCCATCAGTTCATATGCGGTGAAGATACCGCCGGGACCCGCACCAATAATAATGACATCGTAATCAAATTTAGACATAGTTTATGCTCCTTCCGTCTGCGAAAGCAGCCACTGGCGCATCTGCTCGCGTCCGCTTTCCATTATAGGGAATGATTTTTCCGCCTCAATATCACTTTTTTCATAGCAATAAGGTCCGTGCCAAACCTCGCAGAGCATTGTGCTTTGCGCGAAGTCGACCGTTTTCGTCCCCTCGGGTGTGTAGAGTTTTGGGCTTACCTTAAAACGCAAATTCCCAAAACTACCTGTAAAGACATTCTCATTTTCAAAGCTGTGAAGCACAGGGATGAATAATTCAGCCATTTAATTCCTCCTGTAGTTGCTCCATTTCATCGAGCAGTCTGCCAAAGAGTTCCAGCGCCTGCTCAACTGGCTCGCTCGTCGCCATATCGACACCTGCGTCGCGCAGAAGGTCGATGGGCGGCTTGCTGCATCCGCCCGACAGAAAACGCAAGTAGCGTTCAACAGCAGGCTTGCCTTCCTGCAAAATCTGCTCGGACAGCGCGATGGCCGCGGCATAGCCCGTGGCGTACTGGAACACATAATAGTTATAATAGAAATGTGGGATTTTCGCCCATTCAAGCGCGATTTGCTCATCAAGGATGATATCGTCACCAAAATAGAGCGCAATGAGTTTGCGGTACTCATCAATGAGCGTCTGCGCGGTCAGCGGTGTGCCACTTTGATTGAGCTCCGCGATTTTCAGTTCAAACTCGGCAAACATCGTCTGTCTGAAGAGGGTGCCTTTGAACTGTTCGAGGAAGTAGTTCAGCAGGCGCATTTTTTCCGTGCGGTCTGTTGTCTTTCGGAGCAAATACTGCATCAAAAGCGCCTCGTTGCAGGTCGAAGCGACCTCAGCCACGAAGATGACATAGTCAGAATAGACCACAGGCTGATGCTTAACAGACAGATAAGAATGGATCGCGTGACCCATCTCGTGGGCAATGGTGAAAATGCCATCAAGGTTGTCCTTATGATTGAGCAGAACGAATGGGTGCACAGGCGTACCTGCGCTGTATGCGCCCGAGCGCTTGCCCACATTTTCATAGACATCAATCCAGCGGTTGTTAAAACCCTCGCGCAGAAGGTCCGTATAGCGCTCACCCATGCAGGAAAGTGCATCAAGCACGGTCGATTTTGCCTCTTCATAGGAAATCTCGGCTGAACTTTCCCCTGTCAGCGGCGTATATAAATCGTAGAAATGCAGATCGTCAATGCCGAGAATCTTTTTGCGCAGGCGCACATAGCGGTAGAATTTATCCATGTGCTTATGCACCGTGTCAATGAGGCTGTGATAGACACTGACAGGCACTTCCGTGTTGTCAAGCGAGGCTTCGAGTGACGATGCGTAGCCTCTTGCATCGGCGTAAAACTGTAGTTTTTGTACCTGAGAGTTCAGGAGTCCCGCACAGGTGTTTTTAAACTGGTCATAGGTTTTATAGCAGGACTCAAAGGCGTTTTTTCGCAGAACGCGGTCTGTCGATTCCAGACACGGCACATAGGTTCCCTGCGTGATGGTATGCGGTTTACCATCGCTGTCAATGGCATCGGGAAAGACCAAATCAGCATCGGAAAAGAGCGAAAAGACCTTGCCCGGTGTGCGCGAGAACTCGCCGGCCATGGCAAGCAGAGCTTCCTGTTCAGCTGGCAGAATGTGCTTGCGCTTGGCGCGAATCTGTGCAAAGTGTCTGCGATAAAGTTCCAATTTCGGCTCGTCGCGGTAAAACTGCTCGAAATCGTCATCGCTGACAGCGAGAAGTTCAGGTGTCAGGAAGCTGTTCTGCTCGGAATAGCGCACTGCCGCCTTCGTATACTGCCCGCAGAGCGCCTGATTTTCAGCCTCACGCGTGTCTTCATCACTGCGGCGCATGGCAAAATTGCCAAGTTTATCGGCAAGCACCCACAACTGTTCGGAAAGTTCCATGTATGACAGCAGGCTCTGCGCGTCACTGCAGACCTTTCCGCGATAGGCGGCTGTCTGCTCGCTCATCTGCTGAAACAGGCGCAAATCGCTCCGCCACGCCTCAACAGACGGATACAGAACAGATAAATCCCACTGATATTTTGTTTCAATTTCACTTCTGTTTCGAATCTGTTCGCTCACGTGATTCCCTCCGTCCAAATACGCATACATTTTATCATATATCGTTCGAATTCACAACTGAAATCATACCCATTTCATGATTCGATAATTGACAAAGGTTTATTTTGATGGTACTTTAGGCTCAATCTTTGTAACACAGGAGTATGGTATGAAAACAGGACATATGAAGGGCAATTTGCTCCTGCTCGCTGCGGCAATTATTTGGGGCGCTGCATTCGTTGCGCAGAGCGAAGGCATGAAATATATCGGACCGTTTACCATGCAGGCAACGCGCTTCTTCCTCGCGGGTATCGTCATGATTCCCGTGATTGTGTTCGGCAAGCGCAAACCCTCGCCTACCGGTCTTCCGCTGTCGAAGGTACTTCTTCGCGGCGCACTGTGCGGCGTATTTCTTTGGAGCGCAAGCACGCTTCAGCAGTATGGCCTAATTTACACATCCGTTGGAAAATCAGGCTTTATTACCGCACTTTACATCATCCTTGTGCCGCTGGCAGGCATATTTCTGCACAAGCGCATCGGTCACCGCGTTTGGATTGCTGTTGCAATTGCTGTTGTTGGTCTGTATTTTCTTTGCATCAGCGGCGCAAGTTCTGTCAATATTGGTGACGTTCTCACGCTCGGCTGTGCGGCATTCTTCTGCGCGCAGATTCTCTATGTCGACCGCATCGGCGAGTCCATTGACGGAATTTGGCTCTCATGCATCCAGTCAATGACAAGCGCCGTCATTTCTTCCGTTATGATGTTCCTCTTTGAAGAGCCGCGCATGGATGCCATCATGAACTGCTGGCTTCCCATTGCATACGCAGGCATTCTCTCGGGTGGTCTTGCCTACAGCCTGCAGATTCTCGGTCAGCGTGATACCGAGCCTACCATCGCTTCTCTGATCATGAGCCTTGAGGCAGTATTTGCCGCCCTCTTCGGCTGGCTTCTTATCGGACAGGGCCTCTCCAGCAGAGAACTCGTTGGCTGTGTTTTGATGTTTGGCGCAATCATCCTCGCCCAGCTTCCCGCAAAAGTAAAACAACAAGCGTAAAAAACGCGGCAGTTAATACTGCCGCGCTTTTCTTTTATGTAATTACTTCTCGACGACCTCGAGCAGTTCCATCGGGCAAGCCTTGACGCAAATGCCGCAGGCGATGCACTTCGAAGCGGTATCGCAATCGTCAACCTTGACCAAAACGCCAAACGGGCAAGCTTCCTTGCACTTGCCACAGCCGATGCAAAGTTTCTTGTTGACCATATATACGCCCTTGGGGGTCTGCGTAATCGCGCCAACCCCACAAGCCGCCGCACACTTGCCGCACTGTACGCAGACCATGGGTCTTGCCGCGCCGTTGCGCTCGATAATCGTAAGTGCCGCTTTGTCCTGATGGAATTCCTTGTAAAAAGCTTCCGAGCAAGCACGTACGCACTCGAGACACGCCATGCACTGCACGCCTTTTTTGATCGACAATTTCTTCATGATGAAGCTCCTTCTCACATATTCTCGCTTCATTATACAGAACGATTCTAAAATAATCAACATTGTTTTCCGTATAAAATCGAAAATTGGTGAATTGCACCGCAACAGGAAGGTATTTCCATCCGTAATTTGCATACTTACGCCCGATTCGTGGATACTACGGACATACAGATCATGGTATGCAGTGATCTGCGATACGATCAGGAGGAATTCATATGAAACGTTTTACGATTCTTGCAATGGCAGTACTGTTTTTGTTTGGCGTACTGACGGGCTGTAGTGCAACAGGCTATGTTGACGACGGCCGAGGCTACAGCAATGTCTCCACCACCGACAACGGCAGAGTCAACGGCACGAATGGTCAGTCGGGCGGCTCTATGGGCAGCGGTGCAAATGGTGCGATGAGCGGCGGCAATCAGGGGGGCTCGACCAACGGCACCGGTCGCACCACTACAACCAATGGTGCATCGCGTGGCACGACCGGTTACAACGGTCCGTCCGCAGGCGCATCCATCGGCACGGATATGACCATGAAATAAGACACAAACAGCAGGGTTGCCCCTGCTGTTTGTTCGTTTATAGGATTGTAAAGTAACCGAGCAGGCGCTCACGCGTGTGAAGAGTGGCCTCACGCGCACATTCGCGGTAATCTCTGCCTTCTGTGCCGTTCTTCTCAAACGCATAAAGAATCGTGCGTCCTACCATGATTGCCGCACCATGACCAAAGCGGTCAAAAGCATACGAAGCATCCTTGGCATTGCCGCCCTGCGCGCCAAGACCGGGCACAAGCAGGAACAGACGCGGATATTTCTCGCGCAGACGTTTGAGAACATCTGCATTTGTAACACCTGCAACGATGCCGATTTCAGAATAATCATTCTGCCCGAAAAGACCCGTACTCCAGCGCATAGCAAGGTCTGCCATGACCTGATAGACAACGCGGTCACCCGAGAGCAGATCCTGCACCTCGCGTGCGGATTTATTGGAGGTTCTCGAAATAAGGAAGACATTTTTGCCTTCTGTGCAGTACTGGCGGAACGGCGCGACAGCATCATTTCCGAGGTAGCCGCTCATGATAACGCCATCGCAG
>JAZUCN010000114.1:0-5103 GCA_045639205.1 Oscillospiraceae bacterium
CTTCGACCTCGATGGTCAGCGGGAAGTAGTCGATGCCTGCCTTGGGCAGCGGCGATGCAACTGCGGTGACGAGCACGACGGTGTCGCCGTAACGGCAGATCGCTTCTGCGTTGCAGAGCTCTGCAACCTTACCGGTCTCGACGGTGAAAGGACGGCCGCCGATGTCGGTTTCGAAAATGTGGTGATTCGGATACTGTTTGTGGATAACCATAAGAAACCTCCTTGTTTCATTGCTGTATGGGAGGTTTAGCACTTGAACCCGCCGCCGAAGTTCGGCAGTGCTTTCAACTGCTAAAGCAAGCTCCCATACAATGTTGTGGATGTCAGAGAAAATGGGCGGTCTGACGACCGCCCATTTTGCCGGACAGATTACTTACGCAGACCCAGCTTGGCAACGATCGCGCGGTAACGGTTGATATCCTTCTTGGCCAGATAGACCAGAAGGCTGCGGCGCTTACCGACCATCATCAGAAGGCCACGGCGGGAGTGGTTGTCATGCTTGTGCTCACGCAGGTGCTCGGTCAGTTCGTTGATACGGTGCGTCAGAACCGCGATCTGAACTTCGGGAGAACCGGTGTCGCCCTCATGGGTTGCGTACTGCTCGATGATAGCAGTCTTTTCTTCTTTGCGCATCATAGTGTGTTTCCACCTTTCAAAATATTTCCCCGTCATCCAAGTATCGGGTTGGCAGAATGTCCGCGTCAGAGCGAACCTTGTCCCGAAACTGAGAAGTGGGGTTTTGGCGCAGTGCGCCAGCCTGATAAGAATAGCACACAGGCCTTGAAAAGTAAAGAGATATTTTGATTTCTTTTCCCTATTTTTTCGAAAAAACGGTCTTTTTATGCCCATTTTGTGCCCGCGCATTCCGCCGCATGACAAAATCCGCCCCTCAAACATACAATGGCATAGGGTTTTTCTGCCCGTTTTTTCCATTCCACCCTATCGCAATGAGGTGAAACCATGCTCAAAGTCGCCAAATTCGGCGGTTCATCGCTGGCCGACGCGCACCGTTTTTTGCGTGTGCGCGATATCATCACCGCAGACGAATCGCGGCGCGTGATTGTCGTCTCCGCCCCTGGAAAGCGTCACGTTGCCGACCATAAAATCACCGACCTGCTGTACCTGTGCCACGCACACCTGCAATACGGCGTCCCTTGCTGGGAAATATACCGCCGCATCCGCGAGCGCTACTTGCAAATCCGCACGGGGTGTTCTCTGCAACTGCCCATTGAAGAGGAACTGGAAGAGCTCTACGCCTCACTCACAACGCACACCCCGCGCGATTTTCTCGCCTCGCGCGGCGAATATTTTTCGGCAAAACTCATGGCAGAACTTTTGGGCTTTTCCTTTGTAGACGCGACCGAATGGCTGCAGTTTGACTACTGCGGAAATGTGCTGTATGAGCCTTCGTGCGAGGCTCTGCAGGCGCTCTGCAAAGACCGTCGCATCGTCACGCCCGGTTTTTATGGCGCCCAGCCCGACGGCACTGTGCATACCTTCACGCGCGGAGGCTCCGATGTCACGGGTGCGCTTGCCGCGGCAATGCTGGATGCCGACGAATATGAAAACTGGACGGATGTCGAAGGTGTGCTCGCGGCAGACCCCACACTTGTTGTCAATCCCGCGCCGATTTCGCATCTGTCTTACGCCCAATTGCAAGCCTTGTCCGATGTCGGCATGCAGGTTTTGCACGAATCGGCGGTCGAACCCGTGCGCCGCGCAGGCATTCCCATGCACATCCGCAGTACCTGGCACCCCGAAAAAGACGGCACGCACATCTGCTCCGAAATCGCGCCCAGTGAGCAGGGGCGCGCCGTGACATGCCTGGCAGGCAGACGCTCAATCATCCAGCTTCGCATCAGTCTTTCCTCACGCGAGCATTCTGCCTGCGTCTGCGCGGTGTTAAAGTGCCTGCACGAGGCAGGCCTGGAGGTGTTTTCCACAACAAGCGCCATCGGCTCTATGACGGTGCTTCTGCAGACCAAGCACGCGTCAAGCCTGCACGCGGCATGCGAAAAACTCCGCCAATTGCCGCAGATAAGCGCGGTGGATGTGCAGGAAGATTTGTGCGTCATTGCCGCTCTGTCCCGAAACGAAACTTCCTGTGCACGCCTGCTCCACACCTTGCAGAAAAATCACATCCGCACGCACCATATTTCGCAGGCAGGCGCATGTTTCCTGCTCGTCGTTGATAAATCGCAATACGAAGCCGCACTGCGCGCATCTTACAGTGCCGAATAAAAAACAACGCCGAGAGCAATCTCGGCGTTGCGTTTTTATGTGCTTTACAGCAGGGATTTCATGGTCTTTTCCATGTTTGCGACCATTTCTTCTGCCTTTTCCATGCTGTCTGCGCGAGCCGTATAGTAGAACTTGATTTTCGGCTCTGTACCCGACGGGCGCAGGATAATGCGGCCATTTTCGCCAAACATCATCATCACCATGTTCTCCTGCGGAAGACCAGTCGGCTTCGTTGTGCCGTCTGCACAGTTCATATAGACACCCTTGCGGAAGTCTGCGACCTCGCTCACCGCAAAACCTGCCAATTCCTTGGGCGGATTGTTGCGGAAATCTTCCATCAGCTGCATGCACTTTGCCTTCTGCTCATCGGAAGTAAACTGCACATTCGTCAGCCCCGTTGCAAAGAAGCCGTAGCGGCTGTAGAGTTCATCCATCACCTGCGAGAGCGTCTTACCCTCGAGTTTATACGCCGCCGCCATCTCGGCAATGAGCATCGCGGTAACGACCGCGTCCTTGTCGCGCGCATAATCCCCCTTGAGATAGCCGCAGCTTTCTTCAAAGCCGAGCACATAGTCTTCCGCGTGACCCGCTTCTTCCAGCTCCAAAATCACGCCGCCGATGTACTTAAAGCCCGTCAGCACCGTGCGCATCTCACATCCGTAATCCGCCGCCACGCGGTCGGCCAAAGGTGTCGATACCACGCTCTTGACCGCAACGGGATTCTTCGGCAGTTTTCCTGCCTTTTTCATGCTGCCAAGAATGTACTGCAGGAGCAGGCATCCCATCTCGTTGCCCGAGAATTTGCGGAAGCCGCCCGCAACGGGAACCGCAACAGCAATGCGGTCGGAGTCGGGGTCGGTTGCCATGATGATGTCGGGTTTAACAGCCTCTGCCAGCGCATAACTCTCTGCAAACGCAACATCGTTTTCGGGATTGGGATTCGGGCAGCTTCCAAACTCACCCGAAGGCTTCTCCTGCGAAGCGGGAACCGCGACCTTCGCACCAAGACGCGAAAGGATCTCGCGCACAGGCTCGCCGCCCGCACCGCAAAGCGGAGAATACACGATGCTGAGATCCGCCTGCTTGACCGTTTCAGGACTGATTGCCTCACGCGAAATGCGCGCGTAATAATCCTGCCAGACCTGCTCGGAGATAAACTCGACCAAGCCTTTTTCCATCGCCTGCTCAAACGTCATTGTGACAGGCTCAAACAGGTCAATTTCCGCCATGGCGGCGCTGACCTTGCCTGCGGGGATTTCGGTCATCTGCCCGCCGTCCGCGCCATAGCACTTAAAGCCGTTATACTCTTTCGTGTTGTGGCTTGCAGAGATGACAATGCCCGCACTGCAAGCAAGATGCCGCACCGCAAACGACAGCATCGGCGTCGGGCAAAGTCTGTCATAGAGGTAGACATGCACACCGCGCTCTGCAAGCGCCGCCGCGCAAATCTCAGCAAAGCGTCGCGAGTTGATGCGGCAGTCATAGCCGATGGCACAGGTCCTCTCGCCCTCTTCCTGCGACAGATACTGCGCCAAACCGCGCGCCGCCTGACGAACCGTATAGTCATTCAAACGCGCCGTACCCAGTTCCATCACACTGCGAATACCCGCTGTGCCAAAGCTCTGCGAGCTTCCAAAACAGCGCTCGATCTGCTCCTCACTCATGGTGCGAAGCTGCTCTACTTCCTCTGCTGTGCAATTTGCAAGCCAAGTTTCATATTGTCTTTTTGCTGTATCGGTCATGTCTGCATCCTCTTTCCGTTTATTGTTGTGTCTACTATATCATAAATTGGAAGAAAAGAACATCATTTTTCATTGTAATTCCAAAAAAACTCCTGTATACTGCATACAGACACAAAAGGAGGTCTTTGCACCATGTATGATGTTATCGCCCTTGGCGAATCCTTGATTGACTTTGCCTGCCTGTCTACCGATGAAGACAGCTACCCCACCATGGCCGCGCATCCCGGCGGCGCACCTGCAAACTTCCTGGCGGCTTTGCAGAAATATGGCGCAAAGACGGCCTTCATCACCAAAGTCGGTGACGATACTTTTGGAAAACTGCTGGCAGGCACCCTGCAAAAAGCAGGCATCGACACCGCGGCGCTGTGCGTCGACCCCAATACCTTTACCACCCTCGCCTTTGTCACCTTCAACGATGAGGGCGACCGCGAATTTGCCTTTGCAAGAAAGCCCGGCGCGGACACGCAGCTCTGCCATGACGATTTGCGCTTTGACCTCATCGACCAGGCGAAGATTTTCCACTTCGGCACGCTCTCTTTGACCGATGAACCCGCCCGCTCGGCAACCTATGAAGCGGTGCGTTATGCCAAAGACCATGGCAAACTCATCACCTATGACCCCAACCTCCGCAAACCGCTGTGGCGCACGATGGATGAGGCGCGCGAGCAGATTCTGTGGGGACTTTCGATGGCCGATGTTATCAAAATCAGCGACGAAGAGGTCGAATTTTTGTGGGGCGAAATCTCCAACGAAGACGCGGCAAAGAAACTGCATGAAGAGTTTGGCATCAAACTCGCCTTCATCACCCTCGGCAAAAACGGCTGTTTCTTCTCGAACAAACAGACAAGCGGTCATGTGCCCGGTCTGACAGGCCTTGCCACCATCGACACCACAGGCGCAGGCGATATTTTCGGCGGCTCTGCGGTCTACGGTATTCTGCAAAGCGGCAAAGCACCCGAAGAACTTTCGCTCGATGAACTCACATCCATCACACGCTTTGCCTGCACCGCGGCAGGTCTTTCCACCCCGCGTCCGGGCGGCATCTTCAGCGTCCCCTCGATGGACGAAGTCAAAGCTCTGCTGTAATACAAAAACAAACCCGACAGCCAAAAGGCTGTCG
>JAZUCN010000115.1:0-2198 GCA_045639205.1 Oscillospiraceae bacterium
TGAACCGCCGAAACCTCGATGGGGTCACCAAGACCAAGTCCGTAGAACTCATACACATCGGGATTCACGCCGCCGACGCGGTCACACTTGTTGACCGCCAGCACAACAGGCTTTTTCGAGCGCTTGAGCATCGTCGCAACCTCGGCATCTGCCGCGGTCAGACCAACCGTCACATCAACGACCATGATGATAACATTTGCCGTCTCAATGGCAATCTCTGCCTGACGGCGCATGAACTTGAGCATGTCGTTGTCCGTGCCGGGCTCAATGCCGCCCGTGTCAACGAGCATAAACGTTCTGCCGTTCCACTCGCAATCGCCATAGATGCGGTCACGCGTAACGCCGGGCGTATCTTCGACAATCGCCATGCGACGACCTGTCAGCTTATTAAACAGCATCGACTTGCCGACATTCGGTCGGCCAACGATGGCAACAATGGGTTTTTCCATGAGATACCTCCTTGGTAAATCACGCAAAGCAAATACTGATATTTTTCGACAAGCGAGAAAAGAGGGCGGCTAAAACAGCCTCCCTCTCATCTCGTATCGAGCGAATTACTCTGCCGAATCAACCGCGATCACTTCACGGCCGTTATAGTAGCCGCAAGCCTTGCAGGCTCTGTGCGACAGACGCGGCTCGCCGCACTTCGGGCAAGCAACAACGCCGGGAATCGCCAGTTTCCAGGAGTGACGTCTCTTATCTCTTCTTGCGCTGGATACTTTTCTCTTGGGTACTGCCATGGTGGTACACCTCCTTGGTTGAAATGCCTATCGGCACATTGTCTACATGTTGTCTAAAAGCTTCTGCAGAACTGCAAAGCGCGGATCTTTCTCGGGCTCGCAGGTGCATTTGGCTTTGTTGAGATTTGCTCCGCAACGGAAGCAAAGTCCCTTGCAATCTTCACGGCACAACAGCTTGCTGTCCATGTTCAGAACGAACGCAGTTGTTAAAATGTCGTCAAGATCGGCATGATAATCTTTGAGTTCAAAGACCCACGGATTCTCGGAGTCCTCACTCTCGTTCTCGGCCACCAGCACCGCTTCCACAGCGTACTCGACCTTTTTATCAAAAGGCTCTGTACAGCGGTCGCAGACACCGTGAAGCGTCGTGCGGATCGTTGCGGTCAGTGTCAAAACACCGGCCGTGTTGCGAACGCGTCCTTCTGCCTCAACAGGCTCCGTCACAGGACGGCAATTTCCGAACGTCATCTCGCGAAGATCCAGACTCATCGCAAAGGGAACGACACCACCGGGGTTGTCCATTATCTGTCGAAGTCCCAGCAGCATAAGCTCCTCCTATCCGCAATCATGCAGTCGATATTATATCGGAAGAATTGTGGAAAGTCAAATACTATTTCTAAAAAAATCCACATTTTTTTCGCCCTGCCAAACCGCTTTACACAAAAGCAGTCGCGTGATAGAATAGATACGCTCAAAATCCGATTGGAGGCTGTTATGAAAGAACTCCACGTTGGCAGTAATGATGCCGATCAGCGCATTGACCGCTTTATCTCCAAAGCCGTCCCCCTGCTGCCCGACTCACTGCTGCAAAAGTATATCCGCCTCAAGCGCATCAAGCTCAACGGCAAACGCGCCGAGCGCAACACGCGCCTGCAGGCAGGAGATGTGATACAACTTTATATCAACGACGAGTTTTTCGACAAGCCGAGTGAGGAAAACGCCTATTTGCGCGTTGCCGCGCCGAAGATCTCTATCGTCTACGAAGACGAGCACATCCTGCTTGTGGATAAAAAACCGGGGCAGGCTGTGCACCCGCACGATGGCGCGGAATATGGCAAAACGCTTATCGATCACATTCAGGCATACCTCTATGCCAAGGGCGAGTGGCGTCCGCGCGAGGAACATTCCTTTGCGCCTGCGCTTTGTAACCGCATCGACCGCAACACGGGCGGCATCGTTATCGCGGCAAAAACCGCCGAGGCGCTTCGCATCCTCAACCAGAAGATCAAAGACCGCGAACTCGACAAGCGCTACTTGTGTATCGTCCACGGCACGCCCAAGCCTGCCGCAGGCAAGCTTGAAGGTCAACTTTTTAAAGATGCCGCAAAGAATCGCGTCTATATCACAAAAACGCCGCAGAAGGGCTCAAAAACCGCCATTACCTGCTATAAGACTCTGCAAAGCAGAAACGGGCTTTCCCTGGTCGAATGCGAGCTTATCACAGGACGCACGCACCAG
>JAZUCN010000116.1:0-10174 GCA_045639205.1 Oscillospiraceae bacterium
GGTGATGAGTTCGCCTGCATTGGTTCTCACGAAGCGCACCAATACAATGCCTGTGCAGACAACAGGCGCGATGCCTGTAAGAATCGTCAGCAGTAGCAGTGCCGCCGCGTAATCTTCCGTCATGCGCGCGGCGTTTTCCCAATAGGGATAGACCACGCCGTGCGTGCTCATCGCGCGCGTGCCGAAGCCGCCGATGACCTTAAACAGGTTCAAAAGGTCATAGCGCGTGCTGTTTTCTACAATCACACCGTTTTTTACGGGGAATTTCTCGCTCACGACCTGCTTGGCGTAGCCCGACACTTCATTGGGCATCACCAGTTCATAGCAGGAAATCTCTCCGTTTGCAATCTGCGAAAACGCATCGTAGCACATAAACATGCCCGCGCCTGCGGTATAGGCTTTGCGGCTTGCAAAATCGTCCTCGCGGCAGACAACTCCTGCCACGGGATATTCGCGCTCACCGATTTGCACCGCCATGCCCACAACATCCACACTACCAAACAGCGCCCAGGCAAGTTCCTCGTCAATGACCACGCGGTCTTGCATGTAATCGCGCGGGGAAAGATAACTGCCCGAGCGAAGGGTAAGCGGGTGGAAGAGAAAAAACTCACCGCCCACGCCAATCGTACGCACATCCAAACTGCCGTTTGCCGTCTGCACGGTCAGCATCCCCTCGGCGCAGTAGGCATCGGCATACAGGCTTCCGCCCTCTGCCGCTTCGAGCGAAGCATCCTTGAGCGTCTGTTCCAGGCTCACGCGGAAACTCTCGACCTGCGAAAGGTCCATCGGCGCATCGGCGGGACAAAATGCCGACAACTGGGCAAAGGGCATCTCGCTCTCGCCGCGCCATCTGCCTGATGCCTGCTGTGAGTCAAGCGCGTTGCAGACACTGCAGAGCATAATCGCACACAGGATGCAACCTGCCGCAAGGCCTGCCATGATGCCTGTAAGAATCTTCTGCCGCTTATTTAGGCGCGGCATCACACGCCCGCTCATGCGTTATCCGCCAGCCGCACCTGCGTGCCGGCTTCGATGGGTTTATTTGAGGTCGTGATGACAAAATCGCCGTAGCCAAGTCCTGTCACGGCAGAGCGCGTATCGTCCGTTGCCAAAACTTCCACATCCACGCGGGTTGCGGTGTAGCGGTTGCCGAGCGGACTGCTCTTTGCCGTCACAACGAGCACAAAGGTGCCGTTATTGTCCGTACGCACCGCGGCGTTCGGCACGACGCAATCGTAATTTGCGCTCTTTTGGCCGATGGAAAGGGTCAGATTCTGATTCGGCTGGACATCGCCGTCAACGCGGAAGCAGAGCAGTTTTCCCTTGCCGGGGTTGCTCGGATCGCTTGTAATGCTCTCAAGGATCGCCGTAGCGTCAGCGCCCCAATAATTGACCAGTTCCGCCTGATCGCCCAAGCGCACCTTGCGTGCCTGGTCACTGGTGACAGGAATCTTCACCATGTAGCCGCGGTCGACCACATCGATGCTCACGAGCGTCATCTGCGCGCCTGCTGTACTGCCTGCCGTGACCTCCACACTGCCAATCACGCCTGCCACGGGCGCGGTAACTTCTGCGCCGTCGGCTGTTTTCAGCAGCTGCTCAACAAGTTTTCTCTGCTCTTCGATGGCTCTTTGCGTCGCCTGGATATCGAGAGCATCGGAATTGCCCAAGCCCTGACGGAACAGCAACTCATCGAGTGCGTCTTTCTTTGCCGTCACATCCTGCGCGGCGGAAGAGGCCTCTGCCAATTCCGCGATATAGGCGCTATGGTCGAGCACCTCGTTCTGCGCATCGCGTGCCTCGCGCTCGGCTCCTGCCAGACTGCGCTCGCACGAGGAAATCTCACGCTCAAGATCCTCGCACTCGTCTTGCAGTTCGCTGACCAGCGCGGTATCGCCCGCATCTTCGGCATCGGCGATTTCTGCCTCGACATCTGCAAGGTCATCTTCCAGATCCGCAAGTTCATCCTGCAAGTCTGCGACCTCGCTCTGCAGTTGCTTATGTTCCTGCTCGAGGCTTTTGAGTTCCTGCTCTGCCTGCACCTTTTCGATCGCAAGGCTCTGCGGGTCTAAGTCGCTGTACTGGCGATAGAGCGCAAGCGCGTTATCATAGGCCTGCTGAGCAAGGGTGAGTTCGCGCTTCTGCTCGGCGGTGGTATTGCTCTGCGCAAGCGCGCTCTTTCTGTAATCGAGTTCCATCTGCTCGAGTTTTTCCTGCGCGGCTTTGAGCTCTTCGCTCTCGTCGGTCTCGAGCAGGATGAGCGTATCGCCCACCGCAACACTCTGCCCCTCGCGCACGAGGATGCTTGCGATCTTGCGCGTCTGCTCGAGTTTGACCTCGTAGGTCTCGTTTGCGGCAACGGTGCCGTTTCCGCGGATGCGCGCGTTAATTGAGCCTGCATCAACTGCCACAGTCGCAACCTGCGGCAGGGAGTAGTTCATGACAGTATTGGAAAAAAAGGTCAGCACCAACAGCACCGCCAAAAATACAATGGCGGCCGTTTTGACCCATTCTCTGCGTTTAACTTTCATCTCCATAATCTCTACCTCTTATCCTTTCACAGAGCCCGAGTGCGTAATGCCCTCGACCAGATACGCCTCGCCATGCAAGAACAGCAGAAGCCCGGGCACCATGTAAATCACGGCAACGGCAAACGCGATGCCGATCTCCCCCGCGTTGATCGTTGCAAGGTACACCGACAGCGGCTGCGCCTCGGCATCGGGCAGCAGAATCAGCGCCTGCTCGACCATGTTCCAGTAGTCCATAAAGACCAAAATCGCGATGGAATACAGCGCGCTGCGGCATTGCGGCAGGCAGATATTCCAAAACACGCGCCACTCGCCCGCGCCGTCGAGCCTTGCAGACTCGACCAGCGCCACGGGAATACGGCGCATGAACTTTGTCAGCAAAAATACCGAGAACGGCGCGAAAATACCCGGCCAAATGACCGCGCCTCTTGTGTTCAGAAGTCCCAGCCAGTCGCTGACCATATAGTTTGGCACAAGCGTGACCTGATAGGGCATGAGCATCAAGATGACGTAGAAGAAAAACAGTGCATCGCGCACAGGTCCGCGCCATCTGGTAAAGCCGTAGGCGGTAATCGAGGCGACCATGAGCTGCCCGAGAACGATCGGCACGACGAGAATCACCGAATTCCAGAATTTCATCAGGTAATCGGGACTCTTGAGCAGAACCGTAAAATACTGGCTGAGGCTTACCTTGTCGGGGATAAACTTGAGATTGATGGCATCGGCAATAAAGCCGCTTCCACCTGTTTCGAACACCTTGCCATAGTTGGCGGTGATCTCGCTCTGCGTCATAAAGGAGTTGGTGAAGGTCAGCACCGTCGGAAGCAGGAACAAGATGGCAAAAACGCCTGCAAGGACGGTCATCGCGCCGCGGGAAAAACAGCGTTTTTTCTTCATCCTTCCACATCCTTTCCATAGCGGCCTTCGACCGCGAACAAGATGGCGATGAGGACGATGACCGCCAGCGCCAGCAACACTGCCGCCGCGGAAAGACGCTGATAGTCCAGATTTCGGTTGAACATATTGTTCATGAAATGCTGGAGCATATAAAGACCTGTGTAGGGGTAATCCCCCGTCAGCAGGTAAATTTCGCGAAAGACCTTAAAGGAGTTGATGATGGACAGAATCGTGACAAACAGCACCGTCGGAGACAGGTAGCGCAGTTTGATGTGCACAAGCTGCTGCCACGGCGTTGCGCCCTCGAGTTCTGCCGCCTCGATCATCGCGCGGGGGATATTGTTCAGCGCCGCCATGAATAAAATCATATTGTAGCCGAGATTCTTCCATAAAAACAGCAGAACGATGACAAGCAGACACCACTCGCTCTTGAGCCAGTCGATTTTATCCGCGCCAAAGACGGCAAGAAACTCATTGACCGCGCCGTTATAGTGGAACAGTACCTGCCATACAAGGATGATGGACGCGATCGGCACCATGAGTGGGCTTAAAAAGAAGGTGCGGAACTGGCTTTTCATAGGAATTTTGGCTTCTAACAGCAGTGCCAGCGCCAGTGACAGCACCACGGCAAGCGGCACGGCTGTGCCTGCAAAGACCGCCGTATTTTTTACCGCAATGCCAAAGGCTTCGTTTTTCAGGACATTTATGTAGTTCTGCAGGCCTGCGAAACTGTGGTCTAATGTTCCCTTGATGAAGGACATGTAAACGACCACGCCGAACGGTATGATATAAAACAGCATCATGCCAACGAGGCTCGGCCCTGAAAAGCGCATGGAACTGAAAAAGTCGCGCACTTTGCCGCCTGTTTTTTTCATACCGCTCATCCTCCTTTCGTTTACTCCTGCGCCGTAAGTACGGCAAGTTCAGTCCTGTATCCGTGCTCTGTGTATGTGCGCAAGACGAGATAGACATTTCCGTCTGCATCCGCCGTCACGGTTTCAATCTGTTCTTCTTCGATATCATGCTGTGCAAGTTCGGCAATCTGCCGTGAGGTTTCGCTTTCGGCATCGTAGCCGTAGAGCGCGCCACCGCCAAGATAGTAAAGGTCATACGCGCCGCCTGTAAACAGCCGCTCTGCTTCAGCGGGAAGCGAGATGGATGTGCCCCACTGCGCGTTTTCGGCATCGACAAGGCAGAGCGACAGTTCTTCGTCTTCCGCCTGCACAATGCCAACGCGTCCGTCTGCGAGCTGTATGGCTTCGCCGCCAAAGGTATTTTCCATCCGCGCGGTCAGTTTGCCGCGATGATTCCAAATATAGATATTCTCCCAATCGGCGGCATAGTAATTGCCTTCGCGGTCTTTAAAGACGTTTTTCGGCGCGCTTAAGGTCAGCTCGTCCCATTGTCTCGGGTCAAGAATCTGCTGCTCGGCAACTTCTCCCTGCGCGCCCATCTGCATCACGCGCACCATCCAGTTGATGCCCGTGCAAACGCCCTGCTCATCATAAACAGGTTGCTCGATGCGCTCGGCAAGCAGGAATCCGCCCTCGGGCAGCATCGTAAGTGCGCAGATATCCGCCTGTCCGTCGGTCTGTTTTTCAAACCACGGCGTATATACTTTCAGTTCTTCGACCTGTCTTGTGTAAAGGTGCAGTTCATACAGGCGGCTGATGTAGGTATCGTAACTGTAGGTCTGCGCGGTGATGGCATCGGTATAGGTCTGCTCGCCGCTGGCAACCGTCGCGGCGAAAATCACGCGCGCATCGCCTGCACAAATTGCGGAAATATAATCCGCTTCTTCGGGAAGCACATGCCGCGCAGGACTCTGCTCCTCATTCGGCAAAGACATCATCGTCCGAGCCATCGCAGGCGATGGCTCGGCTGCCGCAGGGGCAGCCGCCGTTTGCTCGGGAGCCTGCTCTATCTGCACCTGCGGCTCGGTATGAACTTGTGCAGGTTTGGCGCAGGCTGTCAGCGCAAATACGATCAGCGCAATCAGTCCTGCGGCAAGCAGGCGTTTTTTCATGGATATTCTCCTTATGTTTCTTCGTTCCCCTCATAAAGGGGCAGGCTTAACTCCGCGCAGAAATGCTCGTTTTGTATGTGGGTAGTGAACGTGCCTTCCATCTGCGCCATAACCTTTTGGCAGGTCTTGAGTCCAATTTTATTGCTCTGCGCCACGTTTGGCTGCTTGGCAATGATATTGTCAATCATCACGCAGAGTCTGCCGTTTTCCTCTGTCGCCGCGAGGCACACAGGCTGGGTAGGCTCGGCATATTTTCTGACATTGTCAAACAGATTATCGAGCACGCGCTTAAAATACTGCACGTCCACACGTACCTGCCCATGCAGTGGCGCAACGGCGCTTTGTACCGTGATTGCGCGGGCAGAAAGGTCTGCCTCCTGCTCGGAAAGTAACTGTTCAATCAAAATGGTCGCGTCGTAAGATTCCATCTGCATCGGAATCTGCCCGCCGCCAAAGACCAGCGTGTAGCGGAACAGTTCATCCGTCAGATGCCGAAGCTGCAGTGCTTTTTCATAGCTTGCATCGAGGTATTTCCCCATCGGGGTATCGTCCTGCTTTTCGCTTCGCGCAAGGTCAAGATAGCCCAAGAGCGCGGTAAGAGGATTTCGGATGTCGTGCGACATGGCCGTAATCAGTTCGCTGTTTTTCTCTTTGGCTTCCTGCTCGGCGCGGGTCTTTTTCAGAATCGAGCGGCGCATCGCGTCAACACTTCTTCTCAAGGCGGCAAGTTCATCATTGCCCTTTGCCTCAAGCTCAAAATGCAGTTCGCCCTCTCCGATGCGGTGGATATCCTGCGAGAGCGAAACGATCGCGCGCGTGATGCGGCGGTTGTATAACAGCAAAATTGCCGCAAACAGGCAGAAAGCAAGCGCCAGGCTGACCATCAGCACAATGTCATAGAGCTCCGTCTCGGAAAAATCGTACACCACAGCCTGCAATACGCCATCGCGGAAACTGACGGGGTAGATGCTCGCATCGGGAATGTCCTGCAGGTCATCCGTGCCATACTGTTCCTCTGCATCCACGCCCCACCAGCCTGCCTCTAATGCAAGGCGCTGATTCTGATAGAGCAGGATGTAGATATCCTCCTGTGCGATTGTCCAGTAGGCAATCTCGTCGGTATCGCGCGAGGAAAGGTCGCGCTCGTCGATATACTGCTGAAACGCGCGGATGGTATCGAGATTTCTCTCGTGCACCGCGTGCTCGCTTAAATACACATTGGAAATCAGTTTGCCGCCAATGCCGTTTGCCAGGAAGAACAGGCACAGCGACGCGGCAAGACCGCACACCATCACGGCAAATAGTTTTGCGTGCAGCGAGCGGATGTTTCGTTTAATCAAGCTGATACCCCTTTCCCCACACTGTGTGAATCAGTTGCGGTTTCGAGGGGTCATCCTCGAGTTTTTTGCGCAGGTTTACGATATGCACCATGACGGTATTGGCAGAAGACGGCATGTATTTTTCTTTCCACACGCCTGCATAAATCTGCTCAACCGAGACGACCTTGCCGCGATTGGAGGAGAGGAAGCTGAGGATCTCGAACTCCGTTTCCGTCAAATCGAGCGGTTTTCCGCCGCGTAGGACGCGGTGACTCTGCGTGTCAAGTACGATATCCGCACGCAGTTGTCTGCCTGCGTCCTTGCCCTTATACACACGGTAGCGGCGCAGAAGGGAGTCGACCTTCATCATCAGTTCCGCCTGCGAAAAGGGCTTGGCAAGGTAATCATCGCCGCCCGAGGCATAGGCCTCGAGCTTATCGCGCTCCTGGGTTTTGGCAGTCAGGAACAAGATGGGTGCGGCGCAGTAGGTGCGGATTTTCTCGCTTGCCTCCACGCCCGACATCTGTGGCATCATGATATCCATGATGATCAGGTCCAGATTGGGTTCATCCCGCACAGCCTGCACCGCGTACGCGCCGTTTTGCGCTTCGCTGACGGTGTAGCCCTTTGCTTCGAGCAGGATGCGCAGAATATTCCGAATATCGGGCTCGTCATCTACGATGAGAATGTGAATGTTCTGCTCCATCTGAAACCTCCCGCTGTATTGGGCAAACTTGCCCCGTATTTTGCCATTATTGTAGCACATTTCTCTTGCATTGTAACTGTTTTTAAGAATTATTAAGGTCAGGCTCTTGACTTTTTTTCTCAACTTGTTACGATGAGGACAAGAACGAAAAAAGGAGGCCGCCATGGAGATTCTGCACGCCGATGCGCGCATCGTTATCTGCATCAAACCCGCGGGAATCGTCTCGACAGATGAACCCGGCGGCATGAGTTCGCTTCTGCGCGAGCACTTTTCGTTGCCGACGGGCTGTTTTCGCACCGTCCACCGCTTGGACGCGGCCGTTTCGGGCTTGATGGTCTATGCCCGCTCGCAAATGGCATCTTCCATTTTAAGCGCGCAAATCCGCGAGCGCGTCTTTGAAAAAGAGTATCTTGCCGTCATTCACGGCGCGCCCGAACAGAGCAAGGGCACGATGCGTGACCTTCTTCTGCACGACCGCGCGGCGAGAAAGACCTCTGTTGTCCAAGACCCTTGTAAAGATGCCAAAGAAGCCGAACTCTCCTACGAAGTTCTGCAAACCGCAGGCGCACTTTCCCTTGTGCGCATCCGCCTGCATACGGGAAGAACGCATCAAATCCGCGTGCAGTTTGCCTCGCGCAATCTTCCCCTTGTCGGTGACCGCAAGTATGGTACATTGGAAGATGACTGCCCCATCGCGCTGTGGTCGTATCGGCTGAAATTCCGCCATCCGCAGACTGAGCAGATGGTAGAATTCTCCGCGCCGCCTGCGCAAAACTATCCCTGGACGGAGTTTTCTCTTCCGTAACCACCACACATGATTTTCTCTTGTTTGGGTGAAACTATGACTACAACAAAAACCAAAGCGAACTCTCTTGATATGCTGCACGGCAAATTACTGCCGAATATTCTGCTGTTCTCCCTGCCGCTGGCGGCAACGGGCGTTTTGCAGATTTTGTTCAATGCCGCAGACGCAATCGTTGTCGGCAAATTTGCGGGCAACAACGCGCTTGCCGCCGTCGGCTCGACAGCGGCGCTCATCAACCTGCTCATCGGCGCGTTTATGGGTCTTTCTGTTGGCGCGAATATCACCGTCGCACGCCGTATTGGCGGTGGACACGAAACGCTTGCGCAGCGCGCGGTGCACACCTCGCTTGCCATCAGCGCCATCTTGGGCGTTGTTTTGTTGGTGATTGGCCTGGTATTCTCCGAGCCGCTGCTTCGGCTCATGGACACGCCCGAGGATATTCTGCCGCTTGCCGCGCAGTATCTGCGCATTTATTTCCTCGGCATTCCCGCCACCTTGATTTACAACTTTGGCGCGGCGATTCTGCGCGCGGTGGGCGATACGAGAAGGCCCCTGTTTTTCCTCATCATCGCAGGCATCATCAATGTTCTTTTGAATCTCGTGCTTGTCATCGCTTTTCACATGGGTGTGGCAGGTGTTGCCATCGCGACGGCAGTTTCGCAGGTCATCTCCATGGTGCTCGTCATCCGCTGTCTACTGCGCGATGAAGGTCCGTGCCGTTTCCGCTTCGCGGATCTTTGCATCGACTGGCGCGAACTGTCCACCATCGTACAGATCGGCATTCCCGCAGGTCTGCAGGGTGTCATCGTCAGCTTCTCCAACGTCCTGATTCAAAGTTCCGTCAACTCGTTCGGTTCTGCGGTCGTTGCGGCAAATTCCGCCGCGGGCAACCTTAACAACTTTACCTACACCGCGATGAATGCCGTTTCGCAGGCCGCCATCAGTTTTACCAGCCAAAACTATGCCGCAGGCAACCGCAAACGCGTGAGACAAACGCTCGGCGCGTGCATGCTGACCATGAGCCTCATCGGCATCCCGATGAGCGTGCTGCCGTATATTTTTGGTGAGCCGCTGCTCGGCATATACCTCGACCGCAGCGACCCTGCCTACGCCGATATCATCCGTTACGGCATGATCCGTATGTTCTGGATCAGCATTCCTTACTTCCTGTGCGGCTACATGGAAGTGCTTTGCAACACGGTTCGCGGACTCGGCAGTTCGTGGACGCCGACGATCGTCAGCATCATTGGCTTGTGTGCGTTCCGCATCGCGTGGATCTACACCGTCTTCCGCGAGGCCCATACGCTCGAGTGCCTGTACGCTTCTTATCTCATCAGTTGGGTGCTCACGACCCTCATCCACGGGGGCTGTTATCTTTGGGTGATGAAGCACCGCAAATTCCCAAAAATGCGAGAGGTTGAATCCTGAAAGGAGGAATTTCCATGCGTGTCATTGATATGGAAAACATCACCCACGCCATGCGCAACGAAATCTCGTTCGTTCTGCGCTGCGAAGAGGTTTTCCGCGACAAACTCAGCGCCTCGGTCGGCACGATTTTGTCCGCCCTGCCGCAAAAGCGCATCGTCGCGTTGACAGGTCCGTCGGGTTCGGGCAAGACCACCACCGCCCTGCGCTTAAAAGAGTATTTGGAGAATATGGGCGCAAATGTGTGCATGCTCAGCATGGATAACTTTTTCCTGCCGCTCGATGCGCGTCCGCCCGAGGCAACCGACTGGGAATCGCCCTACTGCGTCAACCGCGAATTGCTCCACAGTACGATAGACGACCTGCTTGCAGGCAAGCAGGTGCAGATGCCCTGGTATGATTTCCACACAGGCAATGTTGGCGGCTACCGCCCGATGCAGGCAGGCAGCGATGCCATCATCATCGCAG
>JAZUCN010000117.1:0-2451 GCA_045639205.1 Oscillospiraceae bacterium
AGTGTTACCACAAGACGCTGTATGTCATGGAGCGAAAGATTGCCCGCATGAAGTGCGGCACGAGCGAGCAGAAAGCAAAAATTGCGCGTGCACCCGAAAAGACCGTTCTGCAGATGCCGTGGCAGTATGAAAATACCTGCTACGCAGGCACCGCGGAGCTGAGCTATGACGATGAGGCGCTGTATCTGCGTGTGCAGACCGACTGCAAGAAGTACAAGCAGGTCTACGAGGGCGTGGCGCTGTTTGCAGGCGACGGTCTGCTGCTCGAATTTGCCAAGCAGAGCAAAACCGAAGACGGCGGCATGGTCATGGAAGGCCCCGGTCAGTGGGTTAAGCTCAACGCAAAGGGATGTGAACTTTGCCGCATGAGCCTTGCCTGCGAAAACGGCAAGCCTGTTATCTACCGCTACAACAACAAACTGCCGTTCCGCGGCGACGTGCGCATGTATGTGCACAGCGAACCGCGCGGTTGGTATTTAGAAAACAGCACGCTTTCGATGACGATGACGGACGAGGGCATGTTGTATGAGGCAAAGATTCTTTGGAGTGAACTTGGCGTGAAGCCTGAGGCGGGCGACGTGTTCGATGCAGGTCTTGCCATTGCCAAGGAAGCGGCTTATGGTCCGCAGTATAACCAGTGGGGTCGCACGGGCATCGAAGATCTGAATGATCAGTATTCGGGCGAGTGGACTTTTTAAGGGGTAAAAACAATGAAAACAGCATTTTGTACGAATGTCTTTCCGCTCGAAGACCACCCCGAGGCGTGTATCGAGCTGAAAAAAGCAGGCTTTGACGCGGTGGAACTTTGGCCGCAGTATCTCGAGCCGAGAACGCTCGAGACCATCCGCAAGGAAGTTACCGACCTCGGTTTGGCGGTTGCGCAGGTTTGCCCGTATTTTAACGTGACGGGCACGCAGGAGCAGCTGGAAGCTAGTTATCGCATGGCAGAGCAGTATGTGGCATATGCCAACGCGCTCAACTGCAAGAATATTCGCGTGTTTACGGGCAGTGTTTCCGTGCGTGAGGCAACGGAAAAACAGTATGCACAGGGCGTGGAAGGTCTTCGCAACATCTGCGATATCGGCAAGGACAAGATGTTTGTGTTAGAGACGCATACGGGTTCGCTGATGGAAACCCCCGAGACGACGCTTCGCCTGCTCGAGGCGGTCGGCAGAGATAATCTGCGCGTGAATCTGCAGGTGCCGATGCGCCTGTGCGAGCATGACCCGTACACCTGCGCGGAAATGCTGGGCGATTACACGGTGCATCTGCACGCGCACAACTGGGAAAGCGATGACGATATGGACCTGACCTATCTCGATTCGGGCAACTACGATTTCGAGAAGTTCCTGTCGATCCTTGTCGGCAAGGGTTTTGACGGCTATATCTCCATTGAACATGCAAACCACTTCGGCAAGCACGACCCGTATGAGGTTGCTTACCATGAGGCGAAATACTTAAAAGAACTGATTGCGAGGTTTGGGAAATGAGCACATTGAGAATTGCGCAGGTTGGCTGCGGCGGCATGGGCAGCTGGTATCGCCACCGTTACAATGAAGTCGAAGGCGCGCGTTTGGAACTGGTCATCGACACCAACGAAGAAGCCGCCAAGAAAGCCGCGGCAGAGCAGAACTGCCGTTGGTCAACGAAGTTTGAAGACTGCCTGGCAGACGATATCGACGTGGTCGACATCAGCACGCCCAACTTCCTGCATGCCGATCAGGCCTGCGCCGCGATCGAGGCAGGCAAGCATGTCATCATTCAGAAGCCCATCACGCCGAGCGTGGAAGAAGCCGAGCGCATTGTTGAGGCGGCGAAGAAGACCGACAAAAACGTCGGCATGTACATGAGTAAGTTCAATTCGCCCCTGGCATATGACCTCAAGCGCCTGATTTCTGAAGGTCACATGGGCTACATCGAAGCGACCAACTGCCGCAACGCACATCGCGGCGGCTTGACTGTTCCTGCGGGCACTTGGCGCGGCGATGTCAAAAAGTGCGGCGGCGGCTCGTTCATTCAGCTTGCCATCCACAACATCGACTTCGTGCAATGGCTGCTGGATGACAAAATTGAAAGCGTTATGGCATATTCGCAGAACACGCAGTGCCCGAATATCGGCGGCGATGACGCAACAGCTGCGGCTTTCCAGTATGCTTCGGGCAGAATCGGCACGCTCTCGTCTTCTTACTGTGCTGACCGCAACGAGTGCGCGGTTTATGGCACGAAGGGACATTTCCTGCTGGTCGATGACCTGCATCTGATGCTGTGCCTCGATGGCGAATTTGACGGCGAAGTGATCCACTATCACGAACCCGGCAAAATCGTGGAGCTTCCGAACTATGAGCGCCTGGAGCTTTACCGCGAGGAAAATCCGCATGACCAGAGCATCCAGTTTGTCAAGGCGATTCTCGAAGGCAGGCCTGCACCCGTCAGCGTCGAAACGGGTCTTTA
>JAZUCN010000118.1:0-2632 GCA_045639205.1 Oscillospiraceae bacterium
TACCGAGATGTTTGGCGGCGGTAAGGCATCGCTTGTGCTCGAAGACCCTGTAACACCGCTTGATTGCGGCATCGAGATTCGTGTGCAGCCGCCCGCAAAACAGCTCAAGACCATCACGCTTTTGTCGGGTGGCGAAAAGGCGTTCGTTGCCATCGCACTGTACTTTGCAATTCTTAAAGTTCGCCCGACGCCGTTCTGCATGCTCGATGAGATTGACGCGGCATTGGACGACAGAAACGTGGAACGTTTTGCGCTGTATCTGCGTAATCTGTGCGAAAAGACACAGTTTATTGTTATCACGCACCGCCGCGGCACCATGGAAGCATCCGATGTGCTCTACGGCGTAACGATGCAGGAACAGGGCGTTTCGAAGATTCTGCACATCAAACTTGGAGAACTCGAACAGCAGCTTGGTATCACAGGTTAACACAAGGAGAATTTATGAGTTTTTTTGACCGAATTAAGCAAGGACTCAGCCGCACTGCCGGCGCAATCAGCGAGGTATTTACTGCTTCTGAATTGGATGAAGATTTCTTCGACGAACTTGAAGAAAGTCTGATTCTCGCAGACCTCGGCGTGCAGACAACTGAAAAAGCAGTCACGCGTCTGCGCGCGCACATCAAACAAGCACACATCAAACGCGTCGATGAAGCGCGCGCCGCGCTGTGCGAAATTCTGGTGGACATGCTCTCGGTCGGAGAAAGTAACCTGCAGATTGACACAAAACCGACCGTTGTGCTCGTGATTGGCGTCAATGGCGTCGGCAAGACCACGACCATCGGCAAAATTGCTTATCAGCTTGCGCAAAGCGGCAAAAAGGTCATGCTCTGCGCGGCAGATACCTTCCGCGCGGCGGCGGCTGACCAGCTTGAAGTTTGGGCAAATCGCGCAGGCGCGGAAATCGTCCGCCAGGATGAGGGTGCAGACCCCGCGTCGGTCGTCTTTGATGCGATTGCCGCGGCAAGGGCACGCGGTACGGATGTCATTCTTTGCGACACCGCAGGCCGCCTGCATAATAAGGCAAACCTTATGAACGAACTGGAGAAAATCTCCCGCATCCTCTCGCGCGAACTTCCGCAGGCGAGAAAGGAAGTGCTGTTGGTGCTTGACGGCACAACCGGACAGAACGGTCTTATCCAGGCAAAGCAGTTCCAGCAGATTGCAGGCGTGACAGGCATCGCGCTGACGAAACTCGATGGCACGGCAAAGGGAGGCATCGTCATCTCTGTTGCAGACGCCCTGCAGATTCCCGTAATGTATGTAGGCATTGGTGAGCAGATGGAAGACCTCATGCCGTTTGACGCACGCGCGTTTGTTGAGGCGATTTTCTAACCCTTGGAGGATAACCATGAAAGCAGTATTGGCAAGTAAAAATCCACATAAACTTATCGAGATGCAGGCAATTCTCGGAAAACTTGGCATCGAGGTTGTTCTACAGTCGGAACTCGGTATCGACATTGATGTCGAGGAAACGGGTACGACCTTTGAAGAAAACTCATATCTCAAGGCGCATGCGGTCATGCAGGCGGCGAATATGCCCGCCATCGCCGATGACTCGGGTATCGCAGTTGACGCGCTTGGCGGCGCTCCGGGGATTTTCTCGGCGCGATATGGCAATAAAAATTCGGACGAAGAACGCACAGCATTTCTGCTTGAGAACATGGAGCATGTGCCCGATGACGAGCGTGCGGCACAGTTCGTCTGCGCGATTACCTGCATCTGGCCTGATGGCAGAAAAATTGTCGCAAGAGGCGAGTGCCACGGCGTTTTGACGCGTGAGGTACGCGGTGAGGGCGGCTTCGGTTATGACCCCATTTTCTATGTACCGTCGCTCGGTAAGACGCTTGCGGAAATCCCCGCGGAGCATAAGAATTCTATTTCGCACCGCGCAAAGGCACTGCAGGAATTTTGCAGACAGTATCGGGAGGAATTTGAACATGACGAGTAAAGAACGCGCCGAACTTCGTACAATGGCGAACACGCTTGAGACCACACTCATGGTCGGCAAGGGTGGCGTTTCGGATACACTGGTTGCTGAGACAGAAAAACTGCTCGAGGCAAAAGAATTGATTAAAGGCCGCGTGCTGGAGTCTGCGCTGATGAGCGCAAGAGAAGTGTGCGACGAACTGTGCGAAAAGACCGGTGCAGACGGCATCCAGGTTGTCGGCAATCGCTTTGTTATCTACCGCAAGTCCGAAAAACTTGAAAAACAGCGCCAGGAAAAGAAAAAGGCTGAAAAGGCCGCAAAGAAGGCCAACCCCGTCAAGGCCGGCATCCAGGCACGCCGCAAGGAAGCAAAGCAGATGAAAGAGCGAAGAAAGAAATATTATCACGATGCGGCTGTGCAGGCCGCAATCGAGCGCAGAAAGCAGAACGATTAATCTTTCTTTGCAGGGGGTATCGCCATGGCGCGTATCGGTATTTTTGGCGGCAGTTTCAATCCACCGCACATTGGTCATGTCCGTGCGGCGGAGGCGTTTTGCCGCGCCTGCAAACTGGACAAACTGATATTGATTCCTGCGGCACAGCCGCCGCACAAACGCCTCGCGTTTGGCACGCCGAGCGCTGAGGTGCGATTTACACTGACCAAGCTGGCATTTGCCGATATGAAGGTTGCGGAAGTGTCGGATAT
>JAZUCN010000119.1:0-3495 GCA_045639205.1 Oscillospiraceae bacterium
CATTTCACCACGCTGTATCCGAATCTTGGCGTCATTTACGTTGATGACGGCGTATCGTTCGTTATGGCGGACATCCCCGGCATTATTGAAGGTGCGGCAGAGGGTGCAGGTCTTGGTCATGACTTCCTGCGTCACATTGACAGATGCAGACTCCTGGTGCACATCGTCGATGTTTCGGGCTGTGAGGACCGCGACCCCATCGAAGATTTCAAGAAAATCAACGAGGAACTGCGCCAGTATTCCGAGGATCTTGCAAACCGCCCGATGATTGTTGCGGCAAACAAGACAGACCTCATCCCCGAGGGTAGTGACAATCTCGAGCGTCTGCGCGCATATGTCACCGAACAGGGTTACGAGTTCTATGAGATCTCTGCCGCGACAACGGCGGGCACGAGAAACCTGATGCGCACGATTGCGGGCAAACTTTCGCAGTTGCCGCCTGTTGCGTATTACGAGCCCGAGTATGTCAAGCCGCTTGCCGAGGCAGGCGATGCTGAGGAGTTGACGATTGAACAGCACGATGATCTGTGGCTGGTTTCGGGTCCGTGGATCGTGAAACTGATCAACGATATCAACTTTGGCGACTATGAATCGCGTATGTACTTTGACCGACAGCTTCGTAAGAGTGGACTCTTCGAGCGCTTGGAGGCCATGGGCATTGAAGATGGCGATACCGTCAGCATCTACGATTTCGAGTTTGAATACACGAAATAAAACAAAGAAAAAGGGCATGTACCGATTGGTACATGCCCTTTGTTTTTTATTTTGCCTGCGTTTCGCAGTAACGGCAGCGGTAGACGCGCTTTGCGCGGTCGGTCAGTTCGAAAACCTGCGGCAGTTCCTGCTCAACGGAAGTGATGCAGCGCGGATTCTTGCAGCGGATGACATCCGTGATGGTGTCGGGCAGTTTCAGCGTACGCTTTTCCACGCGCTCACCGTCTTTGATGATGTTGACGGTGATGTTGGGGTCGACATAGCCGATGACATCCCAATCGAGTTCGCGAAGGCTGTCGATTTTGATGATGTCCTTTTTGCCCAGCTTGCCGCTGACCACGTTCTTGAGGATCGCGACGGTGCAGTCGAGTTCACCCAGACCGAGGATTTTGTACAGCTGCATTGCCTTGCCGGCGGAAATATGGTCGATAACGATACCGTTTTTAATTGCATCAATAATCATGGTAAATCCTCCTTACTTGATACCGAGCAGCTTCATGATCAGTGCCATGCGGATATAGCGGCCGTTTTTGGCCTGTCTGAAGTAGGCGGCTCTGGGGTCGTTATCCACAGCGACGGAGATCTCATTGACTCTGGGCAGCGGATGCAGAACGATCATATCCGACTTGGCGGTCTTCAGCTTCTCGGGAGTGAGAATGTAGCTGTCTTTCAGACGCAGATAGTCTTCTTCGTTGAAGAAGCGCTCACGCTGGACTCTCGTCATGTAGAGAATGTCAAGTTCGGGCATGACAGACTCAAGATCGGTCGTCTGCACGTAGGGGATGTTTTTGCTCTTGATGAAAGAGTCCTTGACGTAACTGGGGAGCTTCAGCTCGTCCGGAGAGATGAGGACAAACTTGATGCCCGTGTAGCGGGACATCGCGCTGATGAGCGAGTGGACGGTACGGCCGAACTTGAGGTCACCGCAGAAGCCGACGGTGAGGTTGTCGAAGCGTCCCATTTCCTTGTGGATGGTCAAAAGGTCGGTGAGCGTCTGCGTGGGGTGGTTATGACCGCCGTCACCTGCGTTGATGACAGGAACAGTCGAGTGCATCGACGCAACGAGCGGCGCGCCCTCTTTCGGGTGGCGCATGGCGACGATATCGGCGTAGCAGCTGACGACGCGGATGGTGTCGGCAACGCTTTCGCCCTTGGAAGCGGAAGAACTGCTCGCTTCGGAGAAGCCGAGCGTCTGACCGCCCAGACCGAGCATGGCGGACTCAAAGCTCAAACGCGTACGAGTGGACGGTTCAAAGAACAGCGTGGCAAGGATTTTGCCATCGCACTTATGGGCATATTTTGCGGGGTTGTCGATGATGTCGCTCGCGGTGGCAACCAGTTCTTCGATTTCTTCGGTGGTCAGTTCCAGAATGTCGATCAGGCTTCTCATATCAGTTTCCTCCTTTGATCCAGCTCTCGTCCGAGGGATTGTTGCGGAATGCGATCAAACGCGCGATGTCCTCGGGCTTGATGTAATTCTCATCTGCCGCGACCTGCGCAATGATATCGAAATTGGTAAGGCTGATATTTTTGATGTTGGCAGCGGCAAGGCGGTCAAGACCCTTCTGCATGCCGTAGGTGAAGATGCTCACAACGCCGAGGACTTCTGCGCCTGCTTCGCGCAGGACGTTGACGACTTCGATGACACTGCCGCCTGTGGAGATAAGGTCTTCGACGACAACAACTTTCTGACCCTTTTCCAGTTTGCCTTCAATCTGATTCTGACGGCCGTGGTCCTTGTTGCCCGAGCGCACATAGCCCATCGGAAGGTCCATGATATGGCCGACGATAGCGGCGTGGGCGATGCCTGCAGTGGACGTGCCCATGAGCACCTCAACCTCGGGATATTCGCGGCGGATGGTTTCTGCCAGTGCGTTTTCTACATCGTTGCGGACCTTCGGTGCGGTCAGCGTGAGGCGGTTGTCGCAATATACGGGGCTCTTGATGCCGCTTGCCCATGTGAACGGCTCTTCGGGACGGAAGAAAACCGCGCGGATGGAAAGCAAATCCTTGGCAATCAGGGTTTGAATGTGTTCCATGTTCTATCTCCTTTCAATCAAGCAGCAAGGCACGCAGTGCCTGCAAATCTTCAGCAATATGGTCTGCGCCCGCCGCGGTGAGTTCCTCGCGGCTTCCGTAGCCGTAGAGCACGCCGATGGCGGCAAGACCGGTTTCGTGTGCGCCGTCAATATCGTGGTGGCGGTCGCCGACCATGATGGTGCGCGAGAGGTCAGTGACATCTGCGCGCTTGAATGCGTCGCGGATGACAGTTGCTTTTTTGCTCGCGTTGGGGTCTGCAGGCGGCGCACCGCAGACACAGTCAAAATGGTGCAGGAGCGAGAAATGCTCCAAAACGCGCAGAGCGGTCAATTCGGGCTTTGAGGTTGCGACGACAAGTTTCAAACCGGCATCGCGAAGTTCGCACAAAAGCGCGTCAATGCCCTCGTACGGCACGTTTTCACACCAACCTGTGACATTATAGTATTCGCGGAATTTATCCACCGCTTCGAGCGCCTGCTCCGGTGCGAAGCCGTAATACTCGGCAAAGGCGTTATGCAGCGGCGGGCCGATAAACTTGCGAAGCTGTGTGCGGTCTGCAACCTCGATGCCGTAATACCGCAGGGCATACTGCACAGCCTTGGTGATACCTTCACCGGGGTCTGTGATCGTGCCGTCGAGGTCAAAAAATACGGTGTTCCAGCGCATGGGCTTACCCTACAAACTCTGCCACGCAGCGGCGATATGCCGCGACGGGGTCAGCCGCCTGCGTAATGGGTCTGC
>JAZUCN010000120.1:0-2038 GCA_045639205.1 Oscillospiraceae bacterium
GCAGAGGTGAGAAAGTCTTCCGCCTGCGCTTCGATGCCGAGGCGGCGCAGTTTCTGCAAATACGCGTCAATGCCGCGCGAAGAGTTATTTGTCAAAAACGCATAGCGGCCGCCCGATTGCCTGACATACTGCAGGAAATCCAGCGTGCCGTCAAAGAGTGTATCATCGAGATAAATTGTGCCGTCCATGTCAAGCAGAAACAGTTTTTTATCGCAAAGCAAGGGCATTCCCTCCTGCCGTTTTTTCTCATTATAATCCACATCCTGCTGTTTGACAACCATCGCGCGATTGCATACAATAAGCAAAAAGGAGGTGCGTGGGATGAACTTGGACAAGCGGCTGCCGGAGCTTCTTTTATCGTGGTATGCGGAAAATCACCGCGCGCTTCCGTGGCGGCAGGACAACGAGCCGTATCATGTTTGGCTGTCTGAAATCATGCTCCAACAAACGCGCGTGGAGGCGGTAAAAGAATACTACACGCGGTTTTTGCGCGAACTGCCGACGATTTCTGCGCTTGCCTCGTGCGAGGAAGACCGCCTGCAAAAACTGTGGGAAGGGCTTGGCTACTATTCGCGCGTTCGCAACCTTCAAAAGGCGGCCAAGACCATCATGCAGGAGCATCAAGGCGCGTTTCCGCAAAGCTATGACGCGGTGCGCGCGCTTTCGGGTATCGGCGATTATACCGCGGGCGCAATTTGTTCGATTTGTTTCGATGCGCCGACGCCTGCGGTGGACGGAAATGTGCTGAGAGTACTCTCGCGCGTGACGGAAGACAGCGCGGATATCCTCGCCCAGCGCACGAAGAGGCAATATAACGATGCGCTTGCAGAGATTTATCCGCAGGGCAGGTGCGGAGATTTTACGCAGAGTCTGATGGAACTTGGCGCGACGGTGTGCGTGCCAAACGGCGCACCGAAGTGCGAGGCTTGTCCTCTGCAGGGCATCTGCAAGGCATACGCGCACAAGACGCAGGCGCAGTATCCCGTCAAGGCGGCGAAAAAGGCAAAGCGCATGGAAGAAAAGACGGTGTTTCTTCTGCGGTTCGAAGATACCTGCGCGGTGCGCAAACGCCCGGCAAAGGGGCTTCTTGCAGGGCTGTGGGAACTTCCGAACGTCGAGGGGCATCTCGATGCACAAGAGGCTCTGTCCTTGGCAGAGCAATGGGGCGTGCATCCGCAAGAACTTTTAAGGTGCACAAACCGCACACATATTTTCACGCACATCATTTGGCAGATGCGCTGTTATGAAATCACCTGCCGCGTGCAGGCAGATACCTTCGTGTGGGCAGACAAGACGCGCTTTTCGCGGGATGTAGCGCTCCCGACGGCGTTTCGGATGTTTTTAGAAGCATAAAAAGAACGACGATACGGTGTATCGTCGTTCTTTGCGTTTTATCAATAGCCGGGCTTGCCGAGCAGATGGAACATATTCTTTTTGTATGCTTCCACGCCGGGCTGGTTGAAGGGATTGACGCCCGACATATAACCCGAAACACCGCAGGCAAACTCGAAGAAGTAGATGAGCGCGCCGACAGCTTCTTCGCAGATGCGCGGCAGGCGCAGGAGCGTAACAGGCACGCCGCCGTCAATGTGCGCAGCGCGGGTGGCTTCCATTGCCTTTTCGTTGATGTAGCTCATCTCGCGGCCGGCCAGGTAGTTCAGACCATCAAGGTCTGCCTCGTCATGCGGAACGCAAACGGAGGTCTTTGCCTCGTCGAAGAACACGACGGTTTCCTGCAGGAAGCGCAGACCGTCCTGGATGTACTGACCCATGGAGTGCAGGCCGCCAGTCAGATCCACAGAAGCGGGGAAGATGCCGATGCCGTCCTTGCCTTCGCTTTCACCGTACAGCTGCTTCCACCACTCGGCCATGAAACGGAATGCAGGCTCATAAGCTGCCAGCACTTCCACCTTCAGAGCCTTGTTGTACAGAGCCTGACGCTGTGCGGCATACTGGGCTGCAACGGATTCCGTGCCGAGGGTCAGGCACAGTTCACGTTCTTTCTGTGCGCCTGCCATCATGGCTTCAATGTCGATAC
>JAZUCN010000121.1:0-5313 GCA_045639205.1 Oscillospiraceae bacterium
CATACGCCTGCGGCACGCGAGTCTTGAGGAATTCCTGCCAAAAGAGGAATTCTTCGTGCATTTCCTGTTCATTGAGTCCCACAATGTCGCGGAAGAATGCGGTGACACCGGGGTCAAAATTCTTGCGGAAATAATCGTCCAGCGAGTACGCACACGGACGGTTGGTCTGTTTCAAATATGCAAGAAATGAGGGATAATGGATGGTCGCGGTGCTGTTGACCACAGTGTCATCATGGTCAAGCACCAAACAGCGGTAGCGCATGAGAATCCTCCTGTTGCCACGCAAGCGTGCTTCTGTTTTCATGATAGCAGTTTTTTCGTTTTTTTGCAATTACGGCCTTTTGAGAGAACTTTGTCGAAGCTGGTCGGCAGAAGAGTCATTGTCAAATTGGATAAATCATGCTATAATAGCAAAAATGAATGTTTTCACACTGCACAAGATAACAGGAGGGAACACATGATGAAAAAAACAGTAGCGCTTTTGCTTGCGGTTGTGATGATCGTGCTTGTGTTTGCAGGTTGTTCAGGCAAGAAGGACAACACGATTCCCGCCGCGGCATTCTACACCGAAAATGTGCTGTCGCTTCCGATGAAAACGGAACTTAATAGCGGAGATTATCTGACCTATGGCGGTCATCAGTTCCAGAGCAAAACCAAGCTCGATAAGATGGCAAAGCAGATCCTCAGAGCGAATGATGATGTGCAGTCTGCGGCCTACACGAACGCATACGGCAAGTGCTGGCTGTTTACGGCAGAGTCGACGGGCGGCAAGGACAGTTGGTGTCTGTACCAGCAGGACCCTGCCAACACGAAGAATCTGTATATCTTCTCGGGCATGCACCGCGAACTGAACACCGTTGACGGTGTGATGGATCTGCTTCTGCCTCTGCATCTGATTTCCGACAGCTATATCCGCGATAATATGGGAAGCCGCCTCGAACTCGACGCAGGCTACAGCTGCGGCGCGGAAAAGGTCGAAGCCAGCATGCAGGAACTGTTCCGCGCGTTCTATCAGGAATCGGGACTTTACAGTGTTTCTGACAGCGAAAACGGCTTTGTTCTTATGCCCAACCAGGGTATGCGCCTGGAACTGCAGTTCAGCTTTACCCAGCGCGATGACACTGATTGGTTCACCATCAGCGACATTACATACCGCGAGCCTGTGCCGACCGAGAATGTGACAGTTCGTTGGGTCGACGAGTCGGGAAGCCCCATCAATGTCACGCCCAACAGCTATGACGCGCTGCAGATGAGCTCGCTTCTGATTTCGCTCCCGTACGGCTCGGGCACGGCGATGATCGACTATCCGTATGCCTTTGACCTCGATGGCGAGGTCTATATGGCACGCCTGATTTGGGAGAATGATACCTGGAGCGGCACGGCGGCATGGAACGGACAGACCGCGGCACTTTCTTCGCGCGAAGCAGCAGAACTCGCGGCGCTTTTGTGGCATTGCGGTGTTGTGCCGACGGATGAATCTGCTGCAGAAGATGTTGGCGATGTCACGCCGCTTGCCGTCTGCATGACAACGACCAATGAGGTCAATGTCCGCAGTAAGCCCGGCACCGATGGTGAGCGCATTGTCATCATGCCCAATGATGCACCCATGGCAGTCGTTGGTGAGGTAAATGGCTGGTATCAGATCCTCTTTGGCGGACGGCTTGCCTACATGAGCGGCGACTATCTGCGCACCGTTTCTTAACAGAATAAAAATCAGGCAGACGGATTTCCGTCTGCCTGATTTTTTTCAAAAAGAGAGAGGAGAGATATGAAGTACGAACGCGTCATGGATGCCTGTCGCATAATCGGTGAATGTTTCCACCAACCAAGCATCCTTGACACCATCAGCATACCGCATTTTGCCTTGTGGGTGGTGAACAGTTTGTAACGAAACTCTAAAGAAAAACTGAAGAATTTGTCACGATTTTGTAAATCTGGACGCATAGCCGCATCGTTTGCATAACTCGGACAATTCCGACTCGCCCCGCATGCTCCTGGCAAGAGCCTGCGCCTGCGGTTTCTGCAAAATGTCGCAAAGCTCTTCGTTAAACAGGTTGCGGAGTGCGAGTGTGCCCTCGCTGTCTAAACAGCAGGGGATGACCGTGCCGTCACAGAGCACAGCAAGTTGTTTGCGCATCGCGTAGCAAAGCCCGCGCTCACGCAGAATATCTGCCTGTGTGTCGGGCCAGTCAAAGCGCTCACCATACTGCACAAAGACGCCGTCTTGCACGCGGAAGCCCCAGGTGTTTTCTTCCCACGTATCGGGGTATGCGTGATGGAGCAGGTCCAAAATGGTATCATTCTGCGCGTGAAGTCCCTGCGTGCTTGCGCCGTCAAGATTCCATAGGCGGTAATTGACGAGAATGCCACGCTTGACGGCTTCAAGGCCAAACTGTGCACATGAGTTTACATAATCTTTAATATCCCCGCCATCGTTGGCTTCAAAACCATGCAGGCTGATGTGTACCTTGTGCACGCAGTCTGCATTTAGAATATCCTCTGTACGTTCGCGCAGGAGTGTGCCGTTGGTCGTGATAATCACGCGGAAGCCGAGCGAGGCCGCGATGGCCAGCAGACTCCGAAAATGCGGATGCAGAAGCGGCTCACCCATTACGTGCAGATACAGATAATCTGTGTGCGGACGGAGTTTTTTTGCAAGCAGTGTGAATTCATCTTCGCTCAAAAATCGCTTTTCACGCTTCGTGCCGGGGCAGAAGGCGCACGCGCGGTTGCAGACATTTGTAATTTCCAGGTAAATACGCGAGAATTTCTGCATGTCGGCACTCCTTTCAGATTTTATGCCTCAACTATATCACAGCATGCGCAAAATGAAAAGCCACGCTTTTTGTGGCGCGTGATGCAAACTTGTGTTATACTCACAGAAGAAAGGCAGATGATACCGATGACAAAACACGAACAGAAAGCAAAAGAATATTTTATGCAGGGCTATAACTGCGCGCAGGCGGTGTTTCTCGCATTTGCATCTGATGCAGGCCTTGACGAGGTTTCCGCGGCAAAAATCGGCGCCTCGTTTGGTGGTGGCATGGGCGGCACGCGCAGTGTGTGCGGCGCGTGCAGTGGGATGCTGATGGCGGCAGGACTTCTGTGCGGCTACGATGACCCGAAAGCAAAAGAAGAAAAGAAAGCGCACTATGCCGACATTGCGCGGCTTTTAGAGCAGTTCCGCGAGGAAAACGGCTCGGTTGTATGCGCGGAGCTGTTAGGACTCGGCGAGGTCAAAAAACCCATCGCTCCGAGTGAGCGGACGCAGGAGTATTATAAAAAGCGCCCATGTGCGGAGATGGTCGCCTGCGCGGCGCGCCTGCTCGATGCACACCTGCAGGGCGGGAAAGAATGATTTGAGGAAAGCATCGTGAATATCACAACTGTTTTATTTGACCTGGACGGCACGCTTCTGCCGATGGATATGGATGTGTTTATCAAGGCATATTTTGGCGCACTTGCAAAGAGGCTCGCGCCGCACGGCTACGCGCCAGAAGCACTCATTGATGCCGTTTGGAAAGGCACCAAGGAAATGGTGAAAAATGACGGCAGTATGACCAACGAGCAGGTTTTTTGGAAGAAGTTTTGCGAGATTTACGGCGAAGATGCCGCCAAGGATGAGCCGCTGTTTGATGAGTTTTACAGAACAGATTTTGCTAAGGTGCAGTCGGTCTGCGGTTTTAACGAGAAAACCGCGCAGTTGATACGCCTTGTAAAAGAGAAGGGGCTGCGCGTCGCTCTTGCGACAAATCCGATTTTCCCCGCGATTGCGACCGAAAGCCGCATCCGGTGGGCAGGTTTAGAGCCGCAGGATTTTGAACTTTATACTACCTATGAAAACAGCAGGTACAGCAAGCCGAATCCGGATTATTTCCGCGAGGTTCTTTCCAAACTCGGCGTGCAGGCAGGCGAGTGTCTGATGGTTGGCAACGATGTGTCCGACGATATGCCCGCGAAAGAACTTGGCATGCGGGTGTTCTTGCTGACAGACTGCCTCATCAACGCAAAAAATGCGGATATTTCCGCATATCCGCATGGCGATATGGACGCGCTCATGGCGTATATCCGCGCGCTGTAAGGCGAAATATGCAACTCTCCGAATCGTAGAGTGCAAAATCCAATGGTGAGATTGCACCGCAACACAAAGAGAGTCCCAAGATAAAGCGGTAGATTGCATTAAATCCATATCGTGAGTTACCATGATGGGGTAAAACAAAGCACTGGGAGAACACATATGGATCCATTCAAGATTGTTGCAGATTCGTCAGCTGACCTGCTGACATGGCAAGCTCTGCCGTTTGCATCCGCGCCATTGAAGATTATCACAGCCGAGCACGAATATGTCGACGACGCGGCGCTTGATGTTGAGCAGATGGTCAATACCATGCTCAGCTATAAGGGCAAGTCCTCTACCTCGTGTCCGAACCCCGAAGATTGGCTTCACGCCTTTGGCGATGCCGAGCATATTTTCTGCGTGACCATCACGGGCACCCTTTCGGGCAGTTACAATGCGGCGGTTGCCGCAAAGGCGCTGTATGAAGAGCAGTACCCCGAGCGACACGTGTTTGTGCTCAATTCCCTCTCGGCAGGACCCGAACTCAAACTCATCATCGAGAAACTGACTGAGATGATTCAGAACGGCATGGATTACGAGCACATTTGTACCGATATCATGCAGTACTGCCAAAATACAGGTCTGCTGTTCATGCTGGAATCGATGAAAAACCTTGCCAACAACGGCAGAGTCAGCCCCATTGTCGCCAAAGCGGCAGGTCTGCTCGGTATCCGCGTGGTAGGCAAGGCGAGCGATGTCGGCGACCTTCAGCCACTGGATAAATGCCGTGGACAGGAAAAGGCTTTGCACGCCATTGTTGCACACCTGAAAGACTTTGGCCTGCGTTGCGGCAAGGTGCGCATCGCGCATTGCTTTAATGAAGAAGCGGCATCGCGCCTGAAAGAACTTCTGCTTGCGCAGTTTGAAGATGCGCAGGTGGAAATTTACCGCTGCTGCGGTCTTTGCAGTTTCTACGCGGAAAAAGGCGGATTACTCGTCGGTTTTGAAAAATTCTAAAAGAAAATGCAGTTACCGATCGGTAACTGCATTTTTTCTTATCTTTTTGCGATGACTTCGCATTCGACCAGCGCTCCTTTGGGAAGCGCACAGACCTGCACGCAGGAACGCGCGGGGTAGGGTGCGTGAAAATACTCAGCATAGATGGCGTTGAGTACCGCGAAGTTTGCAAGGTCGGTCAAAAAGACGGTGGTCTTAATGACATTGCAAAAATCAAGACCTGCCTCCTGCAAGACTGC
>JAZUCN010000122.1:0-1987 GCA_045639205.1 Oscillospiraceae bacterium
AGACCTGCGTGGCATAGGCGTATGCCACATGCGAAACGGGAGTCGGCTTCTCCGAGCCGAGGGGGTCTGACTTGGCGTAATACTCGCCGTAGAACTCCTCGGCTACAAGTTTGGACATATCTCCGTCATACGCCTGGTTAAACAATTCGCAGGCTCTGCGGCAGGCTTCGCCCGTAATCATCGTCTGGCGCGAGCCCGAGGTGTCGCCCGAGTCGGGCGCGATCCATGTGTTCGAGCGCTCATAGACGATCTGCTCGCGCGTAAGCGGTGTATTGCTGACGATCATCTGCACAAGCACCGTACCGAGTCCCTGCCCGATACACGAAGCGCCCGTGTAAATATGCAGTTTTTCGTCTGCTTCGACGATGAGTTTGCACCTGCCCTTGTCGGGAAGCCCAACGCCCACGCCCGCGTTTTTCATCGCGCAGGCAAGACCGACAGGCTTTCCTGCCTTGACGGCTTCTTCGTAAGCCTCTTTGACAGCCTCCAAAGTTTCGACCAAACCCGTTTCCGCGCCGACAATCTGTCCGTTCGGAAGCACGCCTCCCGGGCGGATGGCGTTGCGGTAGCGAATCTCCCACGGGCTGATGCCGACAATCTCTGCCATCTCGTTGAGCATGCTCTCCATGGCAAAGCAGGTCTGCGTGACACCGAAGCCGCGGAACGCGCCCGCGGGGGGATTGTTGGTGTAGAAGGCTTTTCCTTCAATGGCAAAGTTCTCGTAGGCATAAGGACCCGCCGCATGCGTGCAGGCACGCTCGAGAACTGGACCGCCCAAAGACGCAAACGCGCCCGTATCGGAAACGACATTGGCCTTCACGCCCTGAATGATGCCGTTTTCATCACAGCCAAGGGTAAAATCCATCCACATCGGGTGGCGCTTGGGATGCACAAGCAAGGACTCCGCGCGCGAGAGTTTGACCTTGACGGGCTGATGCGTGACATAGGCAATGAGCGCCGCGTGGTGCTGGACGGACATATCTTCCTTGCCGCCAAAGCCGCCGCCGACGAGTTGGTTTTCGACCTTGACCTTTCTCGTACCAAGCATCAAACAACACTCATGCAGTGTCGTGTGTGCCGACTGGTCGGTTGTGAGCAGATGCACATCGCCATCGTTATCGATATACGCCACCGCGCACTCGGGCTCTAAAAACGCATGCTCAGTCCACGGCGTTTCAAAATGCCGCGTGATGACATGCTTCGATTTTGCAATCGCGCCCTCTGCATCGCCGCGCGTGACATGGCGCATGGCCTGCATATTCGTACCTTCTTCGATGAAGACACGCGGCGCATCGGGCGCCATCGCCTCAAAGGGACTATGTACCGCAGGCAGGACTTCATATTCAATCTTGACCAGTTTTTTTGCCTTTTCCAGGGTCTGCTGGTCCTTGGCAACGACCAGCGCGATGGCATCGCCCAAATAGTGCGTCAAGCCACCTACGGGGATAAGCGTGTACTGGTCATGCTTGATATGACCGATGATGTTATCGCCGGGGATATCGTCCGCAGTGAGCACTGCCACCACTCCGTCGAGCGCAAGCGCGGCCGAGGGGTCGATGGAGAGCACCTTTGCGCGCGGATATTTACTGCGCACGGCAGAGCCGTAGTTCATATGCGGCAGATACCAGTCATCAGGGTATTTGCCAAAGCCCTGCACCTTTTCAGCAACGTCCAGGCGGTGCACATTCGAGCCGATTTTCCAATCGTCCTCGGTGGGCATCGGAACGCTGCCCAGTTTTTTATACTTTGCCGCAAGACGCACTGCCTCAAAAATTTTCACATAGCCCGTACATCTGCAATAGTTGTTGCGAAGCGCGGTGCGGATATCTTTTTCGGTCGGTTCGGGATTTTTATCGAGCAGGGCTTTGGTGCACAGCACCATGCCCGGGATGCAGAAGCCGCACTACACTGCGCCGGCTTCGCCGTAGCAGTAGGTGTAGAGTTCTTTTTCCCACTCGCTTAAACCCTCAACCGTAAGGACATGTCT
>JAZUCN010000123.1:0-1524 GCA_045639205.1 Oscillospiraceae bacterium
CTGGTTGACGGCATGACGCAGGAGGAGGCGACAGAAGTTTACGCATCCGGTGAAGAAGAGGGAGATTATTTTGCATCTGCACGGTTGACGCGTCAGCGTTCCCGGGACAGTGCCCGTGCACTGTTGCAGGAAGCCGGCAGTGCGGAAGGGGTTGATGCAGAGGCGGCAACCCAGGCGTCACGCAGTATTCAGGTGCTGGCAGCCTATACGCTTGCCGAAGCGCAAATCGAAAACATGATTACGGCAAAAGGCTATGCCGACTGTGTTGTTTTCATGGCGGAAGACGGGGTAAGTGTTGTTGTAGCGGCGGAAGCGGACGGTTTGCAAACGGAAGACGTTGCAAAAATTACAGACATCGTGAAGCAGGAGACGGAGTTCCCTGCGGAGAAAATCAAAATCCTTGAGGTAAATTAGCAGTTGTAATTTTCCGGGAAAGATGATAAAATACTTACGATTAGGACTAAACCACAAGGAGAGATATACTATGGCCGATAACCGCGAATATTTGACGCATACCGAGCAGATGGACAGCATCAGCATTTCCGAAGATGTTCTCACGGCAATCACTACCAAGGCAGCCGGCGAGGTCGAGGGTGTGGCTTCTGTGATGAATCAGACAATGACCGAGCAGCTGACAGAGCAGATTATGCGCAAAAAAGTCGGTCACGGCGTGCGCGTTTCCATGGAAGGCGACCAAGTTACCCTGGATGTTTATCTCATGGTGCGTTATGGCTTTGCCATTCCCGAGGTCGCCGAAAAGGTACAGAAAGCAGTTGCCGCAGCCATTGCGTCTATGGCGAACTTCAACGTTCGCACGGTCAATGTCCATGTTGGCGGCGTCAGTTTTGATTGATCACAGAGAGAAGGAAAGCAGTTTATGGTACGCAATACCGCAAGAGAAATCGCCGTTCATCTGGCGTATGAATTGAGTTTTACCACCCTCACTGCCGAGCAGCTTCTCGCGGAGCGTTTGAGCGAAGAAGCCTTCGCTGCTCTTGCTGCGGAAGATGAAATTTACGCTGAGGCGCCGAACGAAAAATATGCCGAATACATCAAAAGCATTGTCTGCGGCGTAGCAGACCACGCACCGGAGCTCGATGATTTTATTGCCACCTATGCCAAGGGCTGGAGCTTCGATCGTATTCCGCTCGTGGCGGCCGCCATCATGCGCGTTGCCATGTATGAGGTGCTGTATCGTAAGGATATTCCCAACTCGGTCGCCATCAACGAAGCGGTCGAAATTGCCAAGAAGTACGAAACGCCCGAGACGGTCAAGTTTATCAACGGCATTCTCGGCACTTTTGTGCGCGGCGAGATTTCTGCAGAATAATCCGAAGCAGAGCTCTGCACTATGCGGCGCTCTGCTTTGTGCTATGCATATTGAAAAGCGAAACTACTTAACACATGAAAGGCGGCGCTTATGGACCAACAGATGATTTTCTCGGTCAGCGAGGCAAATAATTTCATCAAAGCGCTGTTGGAAGGCGTACCTCAGCTGCAGGAAATCTATGTGCGCGGCGAGAT
>JAZUCN010000124.1:0-2236 GCA_045639205.1 Oscillospiraceae bacterium
ATAATAAGATGCTCACTGCTCACATCGAACGCGGCGCAGATTGCACCATCGCCGTCCGCCCCGTTCCGTGGGAGGTCGCGCCTTCCTTCGGCCTCATGAATGTTGACGATCAGAACAACATCATCGAATTTGAAGAAAAGCCCAAGCAGCCCAAGAGCAATCTCGCTTCCATGGGCGTTTACATCTTCACCTGGAAGGTTCTCAAGGAGTATCTTGAAAACGACAACGCCGATCCTAATTCCAAGAATGACTTCGGCAAGAACATCATTCCGAATCTGCTGAATGACAAGAAGGTCATGCTGGCCTACTCTTTCACCGATTACTGGAAGGATGTCGGAACCATCGCGAGCCTCTGGGAGGCACACATGGACATCCTGGGCGAAAATCCCGTATTCAATCTGGCCGATCATTACTGGCGCATCTACGCCCGCAGTCCCATCATGCCGCCGCACTATGCCGGCCCGAATGCCGAAATCGTCGGTTCCATGATCACCGAAGGCTGCGAAGTTTACGGCACGGTCAAGAACAGCGTTCTGTTCGCAGGCGTTGTGGTTGAAGAAGGCGCAAGCGTCATCGACGCTGTCGTTATGCCCGGTACCGTTATTAAGGCGGGCGCAAGCGTTACGCGCGCCATCGTATCCGAGGATTGCGTCATTGGCGAAAACAGCGTTATCGGCGAGGCGGACGGCGCAATCGCGCTCATCGGCTATTCGACGAATATGCCCGCAGGCACGCACGTGGCGGCAGGCGAACAGGCGGATAACAACACGCTGAAGGGAGCTGGCGCAAAATGAAAAACTTGATGGGCATCGTCTATACCACCAAAGATGATCTTACCCTGCGCGAAATGACCGCGTCCCGCGCGGTTGCGGCTCTGCCCGTGGCGGCACGCTACAGGATGATCGACTTTGTGCTTTCCAATCTGGTAAATACCGGCATCAAGAATGTCGGCGTCATCATGCAGAAAAACTATCATTCGCTGATGGACCATCTGGGCAGCGGCAAGGAATGGGATCTGCACACCCGTATCGACGGTCTGCGCACCCTGCCTCCGTTCCTGACCCGTGAAAACGTGGGCGAATATTCCGGCAATCTGGATGCTCTGCGCTCCAATGCAGGCTTCCTGCGCCGTTCCAAGCAGGATTATGTGGTCTTCACCGGCAGCCACACGGTTTTCAACGCCAAGTTTGACGAAATGTTCGAGCAGCATCTCGCAACCAACGCGGATATCACCGTGATGTATGCAAAGGCCCGTCCGACGGACGTGGATTATTCCGCTTCCACCTCCGCCAGCCATGCGTTCGCCAATATTGACGAGGAAGGCCGCGTGCTGGATATGGAAGTCAATCCCAACGTTGCGACCTATCCCAACTATCTGATGGATGTCATGATCATCAAGCGCACGCTGCTGATGCATCTGGTTGATCAGGCCTTCTCTCACGGCATGCACGACATGTACCGCGACCTTCTGCAGAAATATGTGCACAATGGTCTCCTGCGCGTGTACGGCTATGAGTTCAAGGGCTACCATCGCCGCATCGAGACCGTCAAGAACTACTTCGCGTTCAACATGGAAGTGATCGATCACTCCGTCCGTTCCGAACTGTTCAAGACGAACCCGATCTACACCAAGGTGCGCGACGAAGTTCCCGCGAAGTATCTGCCCGGCGCAAGGGTTGTCAATTCCCTCGTGGCGGACGGCTGCGAAATCGCCGGTACGGTGGAAAACAGCGTTCTGTTCCGCGGCGTAAAGGTTGCGCCCGGCGCGGTAATCCGCAATTCCATCATCATGCAGGATGGCGAAATTCAGGCCAACTGCGAACTGGAGAACGTTTTCTTCGATAAGGCTGTTACCATCCGCAGCTATGGCCGCCTGATCGGACAGCGTCAGTATCCGATTGTTATCGGTAAGAATGTAACGCTGTAACCGCGTTCCGCACATAAAGCGCTTCAATCCGGCAATGGCGGCAGAAATGTCGCCATTGCTGCCCAATGGGCAAATCGATTTATTATCGCATTCTAAGGAGGCTCCCCATGAAAATTCTGTTTGCGGCAAGCGAATGTGTTCCGTTTGTCAAAACCGGCGGTCTGGCTGACGTTGTCGGCGCCCTTTCCAAGGAACTGGTGCGCCGCGGCGAAGATGTTCGCGTAATCCTGCCGCTGTATCGTGAAATTCCCGAAAAATACCGCGAAAAGATGGAGCACAGCCTGTATTTCTATATCAATCTGGGTTGGC
>JAZUCN010000125.1:0-3304 GCA_045639205.1 Oscillospiraceae bacterium
CCGCCGTATTAAAAAAAAAGACCCGCCGGAGGCGGGGCCCCGGCCGGTTTTGTTTTATTCTGTTTCCTTTGTACGGCGCGCGGCAAATTCGCGAAGCAGTACGTAGACGATTGAGAATACGGGTACAGCCAGCAGCATGCCAAGCACACCGAAGATACTGCCGCCGATTGTGACAGCAAACAGCACCCAAATGCCGGGCAGACCAACGGATTTGCCGACGACGTGCGGGTAGATGACATTGCCCTCAATCTGCTGAAGAATGAGGATAAACACCACAAACCACAGCGCCTTGATCGGAGCGACCGCGAGGATCAGAAGTGCGCCGATTACGGTGCCGATGAACGCACCGAAGATGGGGATGAGCGCCATCGTACCGATGAGCACAGAGATGACAGACGCGTACGGAAAGCCGAAAATCAGCATACCGATAAAGCAGAGCATGCCAAGAATGAACGCTTCGGTCAGCTGGCCGGTCACAAAACTCGTGAAGGTCACGTTGGCACGGCCTGTAAAGGCGAACAGCGTCTGTGCGGACGTTTCGGGAAGCGTTGCCGATACAAGCTTCTTCACCTGTGCCTTCAGCCGCTCCTTGCCTGCGAGCAGATACACCGAGAACACGAAGCCGACCACGATATCCACGACTGCCGAGGCAATCGCAGAGGTGACATTCACCGTGGTATCGAGCAGAGCCTGTCCGCCGTTTTTGACGATATCAAGCAGGCGGTCGAGCATGTCGGTATTCTGCTGGCCAAGGCTGAACTGCGGGAGCACGATGCCAAAGCGGTCAAGCGAATCCTGCAAAGACAGCCACCAAGCCTCCAAATCCGCCAATGCCGCAGGCAAACGCTGGACAAAGTCCAAGATCGTCTCAACCAGGCGCGGCAGAACGATAAAGCAGACGGCAAACAGGAATGCAAGCAGCAGAACGATGCTCAAGACGAGGCACACGGGTCGTGAGGTACGGCGCACAAGTTCCTGACGGCGTGCTTTTTTCCAGATGCGCGCCCATAATTTTTCAAGCGGACGCAGAATGAGGTTCAGCACGAACGCCAGACAAAAACCGAAGATAAACGGCGCGAGCACCGAGAAGATTTTCTTCAAGATTGCGAGAATCTCGGAAAAATACACGGCAGCGCAGACCATCAGCACAGCGGCCAATATGATCCCAAGGATTTTTTTGGTGTTCTGTTTGTTCAGTTCCATAAAAGCCTTCTAATCAGCTGTTTTTCATAACCACGGTCTCTACGCAGTCTGCAACATGCTCGCAGGCGTCGGCGCAGTTTTCCATGCGGTCATAAATCTTACGCCACGAGATAATCTGCAGAGCATCCGAGAAATGGTCGGGCAGACGCATGGTCGCCTCGGTGTAGATCTTGTCGCAGTGCTCTTCAACCTGGTTGAGATCGATGATAAGCTGATGCAGCCTCTGCGGCTTTTTGAAATTGATGAACTCCGCCAGTGTGTCGCGCATGAGCTTGCAGCTCTCAACGAGCTTGTGCGAGAACTCGATTGCTTCGGGGGTCACGGTGTCGATGCGATACATGTAGAACGCCTGCAGAATCTCTTCGAGACTGTCGGTGACTTCATCGATGTTCTGGCTGATGAGTGCAAGGTCCTCACGCTCAACGGGCGTGACGAAGGCCTTTGCCAGTGCGCGCGACATTTCGTGCTTCTTCATGTCGCCCGCATGCTCGTACTCGTGCATGGTCGTGATCATTTCCACGATGTTTTCATACTTGAAATTACTCAGGCAGGTTACCAGATATTCCGCTGCCATGCAGGAACTTTCCGCTGCGGCGGCCAGGTTTTCAAAATAGAAACGGTCAGCTTTATTTGCCATAATGTATTACCTCTTATTCTTGTTTTATGTTATTTGAATCAGAATATCCAAAGGAACAGCTTTGTCATCAGGAAGCCAATCAGACCACAGCCCGGGAAAGTCAGCACCCATGTGAGCACCATTTCCTTGACAACGCCGAAATTGATTGCCGAGATGCGTTTGACCGCGCCGACGCCCATGATGGAGGTCGTCTTTGCGTGGGTCGTGGAGACGGGCAGGCTGAGAATCGAGCACAGCAGAAGCGAGGTCGATGCTGCGAGGTCTGCCGCAAAACCCTGATATTTTTCGAGTTTGACCATGTCCATGCCGACGGACTTGATGATTTTCTTGCCGCCGATGGCGGTGCCAAGACCCATGATGACCGCGCACAGAATCATGATCCATGCCGCAGGCTCCATGCCGGCGGGGATATCCTGTCCCTGCGACATGAACACGCAGAGAATGATGATGCCCATGAACTTCTGACCGTCCTGCGCGCCGTGCATAAATGCCGAATACGCCGCGCCGAGAATCTGCGCGTAGCGGAAAATGGGCTCTGTCTTGCGGCGCTCGACATTGTAGAAAAGTTTCGTTACGAGTTTACAGACAAGCCAGCCCAGACCAAAGCCGAGTGTGACGGAGATGACGATGCCGTAGAGAACTTTTACCCATTCGCCGCCGTTGACGCCGTCGAGGCTTCCGTGCAGAGCGATAGCGCTGCCCGTAAGACCTGCGATGAGCGCGTGGCTTTCGCTGGTGGGAATGCCAAAGACGAATGCGACCGTAGCCCAGGTGACGATGGCGAACATCGCGGCGCTGAGCGCAACGACGGCTTCGTCGGGATTGTTGCCGAAGTCCACCATCTTGGTGATGGTCTGCGCAACCTTCGGGCTGAGCATGGTCATGACATACACGCCGAGGAAGTTAAAAATGGCGGCCATGATGATTGCCGCGCGTGCGGACATACAGCGTGTGACCACGCAGGTGGCGATGGCGTTCGGGGCGTCCGTCCAGCCATTGACCAAGATGACACCGAGCGTGAGCAGCACTGCCAAAAACAGCAGGGGGTTTGCTGTCATATGCTCCCAGAAATAAGAAAGGGAAAGATCCATGGAAAATCGTGCCTCCTGTTTTGCGGAAAGGTGTCCAAACCATCCCATTATCCACCTATACTATATCACAGGAATTGCCGTTTTTGCAACCAAAAATGACAAAAAGACAGCGGCAGCCGAATGACTGCCGCTGTGGGAGTTTAAGAATTATTCGCCCTTGAAATTCTTGACCGCTTCGAACTCGTTCTGAATCTCTTCGGACGGAGGTGCCGTCAGCAGAGAAACCACGACGATAACGATCGAGGAGATGATGAATGCGGGCAGAAGCTCGTAGATGCCGAAGATGCCGCCCAGCGGATTCAGGCACAGCTTCCATACGAAGACCATGATGCCGCCCGAGAGCATGCCGGCGATTGCGCCCTTCTGATTGATG
>JAZUCN010000126.1:0-2295 GCA_045639205.1 Oscillospiraceae bacterium
CCCCGCAAGCCTGCGCGATGGCGCGCACGCGGCAGATGTCGCGTTGCAGACGCGCGAAGTGCCTGCGCAGCTCATCGTCAACCGCGTGAGCCCCAAAATTTTCTCGCAGATGCGCGTGACGGTCGATGATGTGATGGACACGGTAGGCCTCCCGCTTCTGGGCATCGTCCCCGGGGACAGCCATGTGACCCTCGCCGCCGCAGAAGGCACGGCATTGATCCTGCACACAGACCGCGGTGCGGCGCGTGCATGTTTGCACATCGCAAGACGCCTGCAAGGCAAGAAAATGCCTCTCATTAAATTATAAACACCATTACTGATAGAAAAGGAGCTGCACGAATATGAATATCACGCTGATGGCGCACGATAAGAAGAAAGAACTCATGGTGCAGTTCTGCACAGCCTACAAAAGCATCCTCGCCAAGCATACGCTTGCCGCGACTGCTTCAACAGGTCGTTTGGTGTCTGAAGCAACGGGTCTGCCCATTTCGCTGTTCCTTTCGAAGAGCCAGGGCGGTCACCAGCAGATCGATGCCCGCATTGCCTATAATGAAATTGACCTTGTCATCATGTTCGCAGACCCGAACGACAACGACCCTTGGGAAGACCAGCGCCTGATGCGCACTTTGCATCTGTGCGACACCTATAATGTCCCGTGCGCGACCAATCTTGCTTCGGCAGAAATGCTGATCCTCGGCCTGCAGCGCGGCGACCTTGACTGGCGTATGATGAACCGCCAGCGCCGCGGCCTGCGATAAGGCAAACAGCCGCGGAATGCTCTCGTCCCTTGGGCATTGCGCTGGGGCGGGAGTATTTTTCTGAAACGAACGAAAGGAACCCAAAACCATGGAAAAGATTAGACCGCACACCCTCTCGGGCTTTATGGAGCTTCTGCCTGCACCGCAGCAGCATCTGGAAGCCATGATGCAGATTCTGCGCGAAACATACAGCCTTTACGGCTTCACGCCGCTCGATACCCCCGCGGTCGAAGCGGCAGATGTTCTGCTTGCCAAGGGCGGCGGCGAAACCGAAAAGCAGATTTACCGCTTCCAGAAAGGCGACAGCGACCTTGCTCTGCGCTTTGACCTCACGGTGCCGCTGGCAAAATATGTCGCGCTGCACTATAACGACCTGTCGTTCCCGTTCCGCCGCTATCAAATCGGCAAGGTCTACCGCGGCGAGCGCGCGCAGCGCGGCCGTTTCCGCGAATTCTATCAGGCGGATATCGACATTATCGGCGACGGCAAACTCGACATCGTCAACGAGGCGGAAATCCCCTCGATTATCTACCGCACATTCTCGAAGATGGGTCTGCGCCGCTTCCAGATCCGCGTCAATAACCGCAAGATCCTCAACGGCTTCTACGAAATGCTCGGTCTGAGTGAAAAATCGGGCGATATCATGCGCACGGTCGACAAACTCGACAAAATCGGCGCAGATAACGTCGGCAGAATCCTGCGCGACGAGTGCGGTTTGTCCGACGAACAGGCAGACGAGATCCTGCGCTTTATCGCCATCCGCGGCACGAATGCCGAAGTGCTCACCGCGCTCGAATCCTACCGCGGCAAAAATGAACTGTTTGACCTCGGCGTGGACGAACTGTCCGCCGTCACGCGCTATCTTGCCGCCTTCGGCGTACCCGAAGAGAATTTTGCCGTGGACCTCACCATCGCACGCGGCCTGGATTACTACACAGGCACCGTCTATGAAACGACCCTGCTCGACCACCCCGAAATCGGTTCGGTCTGCTCGGGCGGCCGCTATGACAACCTCGCCGAGTATTATACCGACCGCCAGCTTCCCGGTGTCGGCATTTCCATTGGTCTGACAAGACTCTTCTATGTCCTCGGCGAGCAGGGCATGCTCAACGAAGCACGCAATACCGCGCCCGCGGACGTGCTGATTCTTCCGATGACGGACGATTTAACCGCCGCCGCCGAAACGGCAACGCGCCTGCGCGAGGCGGGTATCCGCACCCAGCTGTATTGCGAGCAGCGCAAATTTAAGGCAAAAATCCAGTATGCCGATAAGCTCGGCATTCCGCTGGTTTTGTTCCTCGGTGAAGACGAGCTTGCCGCTTCCGAAGCTTCCGTCAAGGAGCTTGCAACGGGTGAGCAGGAGCGCGTCAAGCTTGCAGATTTGGCAGATTATATCCTCGAAAAACTCAAAAAGCAGGATAAAACCGCCATTATTCTCGAAAAATAATCCAAACACACAGAAAGAAGGATATCGATATGATGCAGTCCCGTACCCATACCTGTAATGACCTGCGCCTTGCAAACGCAGGCGAAAAGG
>JAZUCN010000127.1:0-6434 GCA_045639205.1 Oscillospiraceae bacterium
ATTGAAAGGAGAACCACCTATGAATGCATTTTTACCTGCTGATATCCTGATGCCAAAGACAGAGCAGATGGAAAAATGGTCTGTTATCGCCTGCGACCAGTTTACTTCTGACAAGGAATACTGGAACCGCGTTCGCGAAAATACGAACGGTGCGGTCTCCACCATCAATCTGATTCTGCCCGAGGCAGAACTTGGAACGGAAATGGAAGCGGAGCATACCGCGCTCATTAACCGCACCATGGCGCAGTATGTGCAGGACGATGTCTTTACGACCTATCCGAACAGCTTCATCTATGTCGAGCGTACGCTTGAAAACGGCTCTGTGAGAATGGGTCTTGTCGGTATGGTTGACCTCGATGCCTATGAATATACCGTTGGCGCGACTTCTGCCATCCGCGCAACCGAACGTACAGTTACCGAGCGCATCCCGCCGCGTCAGCGTGTGCGCCGTGACGCGCCCATTGAACTGCCGCATATTCTCATGCTCTGCGATGACCACGATAAGGTCCTCATCGAGCCGATTGCGGCAAAGAAAGAGAACTTGAAAAAACTTTATGACTTTGACCTTATGGAAGGCGGCGGACATATCCGCGGCTGGCTCGTCGAGGGTAAAGATGTTGAAGCATTCAACAAAGCGCTTGAAAATTACAGCGCATCGATAGGCGAAAAGTATGTCGGCCTCAAGGGCGTACCGATGGTCTTTGCTGTCGGTGACGGCAACCATTCTCTTGCAACGGCGAAGTCCTGCTACGAGGAACTGAAGAAGAACAATCCCGATGTCGACCTCTCGAACCATCCTGCAAGATATGCGCTCGTCGAGCTTGAGAACATCCATGACCCCGCGCAGGAGTTTGAGCCGATTCACCGCGTGATTTTCAAAACCGATGCGAAGAAACTGCTTGAAACTCTGCAGGCGGAGGCTTGTGCTGAGGGCGGATTTGCCGTCAAGTGGTACACCAAGGAGGCAAATGGCGTTGTCTGTCTTGACAGAGCCAAGAGCGAACTTGCCGTAGGCGTCCTGCAGGGCTTCCTTGATGGATACCTTGCAAATAACGAGGGAGAAATTGACTATATCCACGACGATGATGCGCTGATTTCTCTGACCAAACAGGATGATACGATTGGCTTCCTGCTTCCCGCGATGGAGAAGAGCCAACTTTTCCGCGGCGTCATTGCTGATGGCGTTCTGCCGAGAAAGACATTTTCCATGGGTCACAGCCGTGAAAAACGCTACTATCTGGAAGGAAGAAAGATTAAGTAATGCAGATAATTACCGAAAGCGCATTTGCGAAAATCAATCTGACGCTCGATGTTCTGCGCAAACGCGAGGATGGCTATCACGATATCAAGTCCATTGAACAGACTATCTCTCTTCGCGATGATGTGGTCATCAATCTCGGCACAAAAGAGCCTTGGCAGGTGCACTGCTATCGCGAGGTTTTGCCCGAGATCGAGGGCGAAGAGTCTGTGCTTGATACGCAAGGTCTGCCGCAGGATGACGACAACCTCGCGTGGAAGGCGGCAAAAATTTACTTCGACCGCACGAATATTGACCCCGACGGCATCGAAATTTTTATCAACAAGCGCATTCCGACCGAAGCAGGTCTTGGCGGCGGCAGTGCGGATGCGGCGGCAGTCTTGCGCGCACTCAATCGCCATTACGGCGCACCGATGTCGCTTCCTGCGCTGTGTGAACTCGGTTTTTCGGTTGGCGCGGATGTCCCGTTTTGCACCATGTGCGGCACGGCACTTGTTGAGGGTCGCGGGGAGAAACTGACAAGACTTCCCGAAATCAAGGAATTCTTTGTCGTTGTCTGCAAGCCTGAATTTTCGGTCTCGACGCCCGAACTTTACCGCAAGATAGATGAGGTTGTCATTGATAAACGCCCCGACCATAACGCGATGATGTCAAACCTTCAAAAGGGCGAACTGCTCGGCATTGGCGGAAGTATGTGTAATGTCTTTGAGCCTGTCGTGATGAAGGATCATTTCGATATCAACTACATTAAGTCCATGATGATCACATATGGTGCTTACGGCGCGCAGATGACAGGCTCGGGCTCGGCGGTCTTTGGCATTTTTGATTCGTTTGAGTATGCCACTGTTGCGTGCACGATGCTCAAGGAAAAATTCCCCAAAGTCTATTTGTCGACAACAATTTGATGGTATAGAATGCAAAAACACCGTCCATACTGTTCTTTGTAACAGGAAAGGACGGTGTTTTTCTATGAAAAAACGATGGCTAAATTTGATTCCAATTTCAGCATGTGTACTTATTCTTTCTGTATCGGCAGTGCTGTCACAACAACAGCGCACATTATCCGAGAAACTAATTCGATTACATGTAGTCGCAAATTCTGATTCCCCGCGCGACCAGGAGGTGAAACTCTTTGTGCGCGATGCGGTACTTGATGCGGCGCAGACAGTATTGGCAGACACGGATGATCCCTGGCAGGCCATTGCTGATAATCTTGAAACAATTCGTATTGGCGCACAGCAGAAACTACTGGAACTTGGCGAAGATAAAACGGTCACTGTTCGGCTAGGCAAGGAACTGTTTCCAACGCGCGAGTATGAGAGCTTTTCTCTGCCTGCAGGCGTGTATGAATCTCTGCGTGTAACGATCGGTGAGGGGCGTGGACGCAACTGGTGGTGTGTGGTGTTTCCGTCCATCTGTACGAGCGCCAGTTTTTCGCAGATGGAACTTGCCGCGCAGACAGCGGGATTTACGGACAGTGAAATCCGCCTCATAACGGAAGATTCTTCACCCTATGTGCTCAAATTTAAGACAATTGAACTGCTTCAAGAGGTGAAGAATTTTATCACAGGAGCATAAAATGCGGTCAAATGACCGCATTTTTTCTTTTTTCTTTTTCAATGTCCATTTTATTACCCACTACGATGTGATATACTGTTGACAGAAAAGGTCGAAAGAAGGGATCACATGCTGCGGATTTTCTATGGTGAAGACCGCTTGGAGCTTTCCAAGGCGATAATTGATACCATCTGTGTGCGTGCCAAAGAGGGAATTGGTGGACAGATTTTGATTGTCCCCGAACAGTTTTCCCACGAAACCGAGCGCGCGCTGTGCGCCGCCGGCGGAGACTCTATCTGCCGCTATGCTGAGGTGCTTAGTTTTTCACGTCTTGCCTCGCGCGCATGCTCTATCTATGGCGGTATCAGCGATGCGTGCATGGACAATGGCGGCAAACTGCTGATGGTCTGCCGCGCGGTTGACCAGGTGCGTCCTCAGCTGAAATATTTTGCATCTGCAAGCATGAAAGCAGAATTTCTGCAGAGTTTGGGCAGCGTTTTTGACGAGTTTATCGCAGATGGGCTGACAAGCAAACAGCTGGCGCAAGCGGCAGAGCATATGCAGGGGATGTTTGCGCAAAAACTTACAGAACTTTCGGTGCTTTTTGAGAGCTATCTGTCCGTCTGTGAGGCTGACGGTATTGACCCGAGCACGCACTTGCAAAGACTTTGCGATATTCTCGCAGAAGAGGCCTTTGCGCAGGGAAAAACGATATATTTTGACGGCTTTTCCGACTTCACTGCCGTACAGCTGGAGATTTTTAAACACCTGCTTTGCCATGCAGACGAGGTGCAGATCGCACTTTGTATCGATGGCAGTATCCGCAGTGCTTATGCCGCGGCGAACAGGACGAAAAATGCATTAAAAAACATGGCCGCAAGACACAATATTGCTTCAAAACAGGAAAAAATCGGGCTTTTTTCTGCACGAAGTGCCGCGATTTCGAATGCCGTGTTGCATCTTTTTAAGAACGACGGAACGATTTATCCAGATGCCTGTGATGAACTGGAAGTCCATCGCGCGACAAATACGGCAGATGAGTGTGCCTTTGCTGCCTCGCGTGTGTGCGAGCTAGTTAAGAGTGGTCTTCGCTGGCGGGATATTGCTGTCATGGTCACGGATAAGAATGCGTACTATGCGAACCTGCGCGCTGTATTTTCCCGCGCGGGCATTGAGGCGTATTTTTCCGGCAGTACGGATATTGTCTGCATGCCGCTGATCGGCGCCGTGATTGCAAGCCTGCAGGCGGCAGAGCGCTATGACTATGAGTCTGTGATGCAGTATTTGAAATCGGATATTTCGCCGATTGACATGGAGCAGTGCGACAAGCTTGAGCGCTATGCCTACACATGGAATATGCGCGGCACTGCGTGGGAGACTGAATGGAATCTGCATCCCGACGGCTATGGTAACAAGTGGGATGATGATGCAAAAGAAACGGTTACTGAACTGAATGAAATCAAAGCAATTGCCATCGCACCGCTAAAGGCACTTCGCGAAGGGTTAAGAGGCGCGCAGACAGTTGGGCAGATGCTGATGGCACTCAACGCGTTTTTTGAGCAGGTTATGCTTCGCCAGCGCCTGCAGGCGCGCACCGAGGCGTTGTATGATGAGGGAAAACTGCAGACAGCCCAGCAGTATGAACAGCTTTACAGCATCATTTTGCAGGCGATGGAGCAGATGTATACCGTTCTTGCAGAGTGTGCTATGACGCAAGAGCAGTTCCGCCAGATTTTCACGATGCTTCTCTCACGGTATCGGGTTGGAACGATTCCTGCATCTGTTGACCAGGTATATGTCGGCGCGACGGAGGACCTTCGTCACAAAAAGGTCAAGGCACTGATCGTGCTTGGTGCGAATGAAGGAGCGCTTCCCGCCGTTTCGGCGGACCACTCTATTCTCAACGATGACGAGAGAAAGAAACTGCTTGATCTGCAGCTGCCGCTTGCACCTGCGCAGGCAGAACGCCTGGAGCAGGCACTTGGAATTGTTCGCGCGTCGTTTAGTTCTGCCTGCGAGAGACTTCTCATCAGCACGAGCGGTGATGAGCCTGCTTCTCTGGTTCGCAGGCTGGAGAAAATCTTTCCATCTGTCAAGAAAACATCTATGCGCGCATCCGATTTCTATGCAGATACCATGTCGGCGGCAAGCGCTCTTTGCAGAAATGAAGAAGAGTCCGCGCCGCGTGCGGTTGCGGAGGCTGCAAGCGAACTCAAGCAGAAGAGTGAGTATCGCTTTATGCCGCTTGCGCGCGAGACGGTAAAGGCGCTCTACGGTGATGAAATTTACTTCTCCGCCTCACGCATTGATAAATTAGCAGGCTGTCAGTATGCCTACTTTTTGAACTATGGCCTCAAGGCAAAGCCCTGGAATCAGGCGAAGTTTGATGCACCTGTTTTCGGTCTGTTTGTTCACTGGGTACTAGAACAGATGACGGCGCATCTGCGCGATGCAGACTACAGGAATGTTTCTGACGAACAAGTCATCGAACTTGCTAAAAAATACGCACAGCAGTACACAGAAACGAATATGCCAGACTTGCTCGAAAGAGGCGAACGTTTTGCCTATCTCTATCAGCGTAATATCGACGAGCTGATATCGATTTGTCTGGATGTTGTTGCGGAACTTCGCATTTCCAGATTCCGTCCGGTTGACGAGGAACTCGAATTTTCAGGTAAGGCGGGAGCAGGGCTTCCTCCTGTACGAATCAAGGGAAAGCTTGCCTCGAGCATGCTTAACGGCTATGTTGACCGCGTGGATTTGTATGAAAAAGATGGCGCATATTACTGCCGCGTGATTGACTACAAGACCGGTGTCAAGGAATTTGATTATGCCGACCTACTCAATGGGCAGGGACTGCAGATGCTCATTTATCTTTTCACACTGCGCCGATATGGGCACGAGCGCTACGGAAAGCCCATCATACCCGCAGGTGTGCTGTATATTCCCGCCAAGGACGCGATGATTTCGTTGAAGCATGCAGACGATATCCCCGCGGTGGAAGGTGCACGCATGAAAAATCGCCGCCGTAAGGGCCTGGTGCTCTCTGACGAGACGATTCTCAGCGCCATGGAAGATGTCGAACAGCCGTGCTATCTGCCGTGTAAGCGCACGAAGAACGGCATGACGGGTGATATGGCAGACGGTAAGCAGATGCAGATGTTGGAACGGTTTGTTATGCAGAGTGTCGCAAATCTTACAGACCAGCTTGCCTCAGGAGCGGTTGAACCGAATCCCATCAACCGCGAACTGAAGTATTCCATGTGTGAGTTCTGCGAATACGCCTCAGCCTGTCATCAGGATTTAGGATATCACGACGACAGAGCATCACGAAGAGTCAATGCAGATGAATTCTGGGTAAGGGCAGAAAGGATGGTGGAGCATGAGTGACGTTGTTTTGACAAAGGACCAGCAGGCGGTTGTTAATAATCGCGGTGGCGCGTTGCTCGTCTCGGCCGCAGCAGGATCTGGCAAGACAAAGGTCCTTGTCGACCGCTTGATGAAATACGTTTGCGACAAAGACAATCCCGCAAATCTGGATGAATTTTTGATTATCACCTTTACCAAGGCGGCGGCGGCTGAACTGCGCGGCAAAATTGGACAGGAAGTCGGTGGCCAA
>JAZUCN010000128.1:0-5722 GCA_045639205.1 Oscillospiraceae bacterium
GGCTTTGATGGCGAGCATCTGATGGAAAAGTTTAATGACCCTGCATGGGCAGAACTCTCCGAGGCCTGCCTTGGCTGTGGCACGTGCACCTTCGTGTGCCCGACCTGCCAATGCTACGATGTGCGTGATTTCGACAAGGGCGGCTCCATCCAGCGCTATCGCTGCTGGGACAGCTGTATGTATTCCGATTTCACCATGATGGCGCACGGCACCAACCGCCCGACGCAGAAAGAACGCTTCCGTCAGCGCTTCATGCACAAACTGGTCTACTTCCCGTCGAACAATGATGGTGTGTATGGCTGTGTCGGCTGTGGCCGCTGCCTGCAGAAGTGCCCGATTCACATGAACATTGTGAAAGTTGCGAAAAAATTAGGGGAGGGAACAAAATGATTGCAAGACATGACCCCCTGATTCCTGTCGTTGGCGTGGTGACGGATATCCGCCAGGATACGCCCGATGTCAAGACCTTCCGTGTGGTCGGTTTAGATGGCAAAAAGCCTTTTACCACCATTCCCGGCCAGTGTGCATTCTTGTCCATGCCGGGCGTGGGCGAGGCACTGTTTTCCATTACCTCGTCGCCGACCAATGAGGAGTATCTGGAATTCTCTATCAAAAAGTGCGGCTGTGTGACCACCTGGCTTCATCAGATGGATGTCGGCCAGCAGATTACCATCCGCGGCCCGTACGGCAACGGCTTCCCCGTTGATACCGACTTTAAGGGCAAAGACCTGCTGTTCATCGCCGGTGGCATCGGCCTTGCACCGCTCCGCAGTGTCATCAACTATGTCAGACATTACCGCGAGAATTACGGACAGGTCGACATCGTCTATGGTGCGCGTACAAAGCAGGATTTGGTCGACTATGACGAAATCGTGTCCGAATGGTGCAATGAGCCGGGCATCAATGTCCACCTGACCATCGACATGGCGCAGGACGATTGGGACGGCAACGTTGGCTTCGTGCCGAACTATGTCAAGGAACTGAATTTCAGCACCGACAAGACCGTTGTCATGTGTGGTCCTCCCATCATGATTAAGTTCACGCTTGCAGGCCTTGAACAGCTTGGCTTTAAGCGCGACCAGGTCTATACCACCTTTGAACTGAAAATGAAGTGCGCTCTGGGTAAGTGCGGCCGCTGTAATATCGGCGATAAGTATGTCTGCAAGGACGGCCCTGTGTTCCGTCTTGACCAGATGACCGAACTGCCCGACGAGTATTAAGGAGAGAAAACGATGGAAAAAATGGTAAATGTTTTTCTGTACGGCAAGAAATATGAAGTTCCTGCCAGCTTGACCATCATGGAAGCCATGGAATACGCAGGCTATCAGCTCGTGCGTGGCTGTGGTTGCCGCAACGGCTTCTGCGGTGCTTGCGCAACGATTTATCGTATCGCGGGCGACCGTGAGCTCAAGGCCTGCCTTGCCTGCTCAACAAAGGTTGAGGACAATATGTATGTCGCAACGCTTCCGTTCTTCCCGCTGGTCAAGGCGGTCTACGATGTAGAGAAGATCAAGCCCACCGAGCAGATCATGATGCAGCTGTATCCCGAGATCTACGCGTGTGTCGGCTGTCACGCCTGCACAAAGGCATGTACGCAGGAACTGAACGTCATGCAGTACATCGCATACGCACAGCGCGGTGAGTATGAAAAGTGCGCAGAAGAGTCCTTCGACTGCGTCATGTGCGGCGTTTGCTCGTCCAGATGCCCCGCAGGCATCTCGCATCCGCAGGTTGCGATGCTTGCAAGACGCCTCAATGGCAAGTATCTCGCTCCGCACTGCGAGCATCTCGATGTTCGTGTCGACGAGATCAAAGACGGCAAGTTTGAAGCACTGATTGAGAGCCTGATGCAGAAGCCTCTGGCAGAAATCAAGGAGCTTTACAACACCCGCGAGATCGAAAAGTAAGGAGGAAGCGCCATGTATACTGATCCTATTATGCAGCAGTCGATCGAAAAAGTCGAAGCGGCGCGCGAGAGCAATATCCGCCTCGATCCTCGCCGTATGACTGCCGAAGAAAAAGAAACGCTCCTGAAGACATTCCATCCCGACTATCGCGAGAATGAATTTGCCGTTCTGGAGCTTGGCCCGAACAAGGGCGAAAAAGTCCCCACGGAACTTGCAGCGCTTCTGCAGGGAAAACCCCGCATCACCGCTGCGCAGGTTGATCTGTCCAACCCCGATTATGACACGGATGTGCTCGTCATCGGTGGTGGCGGCGCAGGCGCCTCCGCGGCAATTGAAGCCGACAACAACGGCGCGAAGGTCATGATCGTGACGAAACTTCGCATCGGCGATGCCAACACCATGATGGCTGAAGGCGGCATCCAGGCGGCTGACAAGCCCAACGATTCTCCCGCACAGCACTTCCTCGATGCCTTCGGCGGCGGTCACTTTGCCGCACAGAAGGACCTGCTGTATAAGCTCGTTACCGAGGCCCCCGAGGCTATTAAGTGGCTGTCCGAACTGGGTGTCGAGTTTGACAAGATGCCCGACGGCACCATGGTCACCACCCACGGCGGCGGCACCTCGCGCAAGCGTATGCATGCGGCAAAGGACTATTCGGGCGCAGAAATTATGCGTACACTTCGTGATGAAGTCCTCAACCGCAAGATTCCCGTTGTTGCCTTCACTGCAGCTGTCGAACTCATCAAGGACGAGAACGGCAAGTGCGCAGGCGCAGTCCTCATGAACATGGAAACCAAGCAGCTCATGGTCGCACGCGCCAAAACGGTCATTTTGGCAACAGGCGGCGCGGGCAGACTCCATTATCAGGGTTTCCCGACCTCGAACCACTATGGCGCAACGGCAGACGGTCTCGTGCTCGGCTACCGCGCAGGCGCAAAGCTTCTGTATGCAGACACCCTGCAGTACCATCCCACGGGCGCCGCATTCCCCGCACAGATTTTTGGCGCGCTCGTCACCGAGAAGGTGCGTTCGCTCGGCGCGATGCTCATCAACAAGAACGGTGAAGCGTTCATGAATCCGCTGGAAACCCGTGATGTTTCTGCCGCTTCCATCATCCGCGAGTGCTCCGAGCGCGGCAACGGCATCAAGACGCGGCTTGGCGATGCTGTCTGGCTGGACACGCCGATGATTGAACTGAAGAACGGTGAAGGCACGATTGAAAAGCGTATCCCTGCGATGATGCGTATGTTCGGCAAGCACGGCATCGACATCCGCAAGGAGCCGATCCTCATCTATCCGACGCTTCATTATCAGAACGGCGGTCTGCACATCACGCCCGATGGACAGACGGATCTGGAGAACCTGTATGCGGCTGGCGAAGTTGTCGGCGGCATCCATGGTCGTAACCGCCTGATGGGCAACAGCCTGCTCGATATCATCGTCTTTGGCCGCAACGCGGGCAAGTATGCTTCCGAAAAGGCCAAGAGCGTTGAGGTCGGCGCGCTGACACTTTCGCATCTGAACGATTTTGACGCTGTCCGCAAGGCGGCCGGTACAACAGACGAGACGGTTTCGCCGCGCCTGCTGCCCGATTATGCCAGACATGTCTGAGCATACATAAGAGAGGTGCAGTTTTAACATGGAAACCTATTTGGCAAGTGTACTGTCGTCGATGCTCACCACGCTGTTTTTCGTTTTCGCGATTTCCTGCGTGGGCTATATGGTTGGCGGCATTAAGGTAAAGGGAATCTCCCTCGGCACGGCAGGCGTCCTGCTTGTTGCGCTGGCATTTGGCATTTTTGCTTCGCGCGTTGGCTCGTTTGAAGTCGGCGGCAAAACCATCGTCCTTTTTAACGAGGAAACCGTCAAGCCGATTTACTCGACCGTCTCCAGCATCGGCACTGCGCTGTTCGTCACCGCGGTCGGCGCGATTGCAGGTCCGAAGTTCTTCCGCAATTTCAACAAAAAGTCCATCAACTATGTTCTGATGGGATTCGTTGTTATTGCCGCGGGCATCATCGTGACCGTTCTCGTGCAGAAGCTCGGCGGCGTTGAGAAGGATTTGGCAGTTGGTCTGGTGGCAGGCGCGCTGACAAGTACGCCGGGTTTGTCCGCGGCAAAGGAAGCCGCACAGAATCCCGATGCGGCAACCGCAGGCTACGGCATTGCCTACCTGTTTGGCGTGCTTGGCGTTGTGCTGTTCGTGCAGATTATGCCGAAGGTTCTGAAGGTCGATATCGAGAAGGAACGCGAGGCATTCAAAGCCGCTTCGGGTACCGGTCCTGCGGATTCGGGCAAGAAACTCATCAAACTCGATGATCACGATTTCTTCCCGTTCATGCTCATGGTCGCGGTCGGCATGATCATCGGCGCAATCAAGATTCCCGGCATCAATTTCTCGCTCGGCACATCGGGCGGCACGCTCATTGCAGGTCTTGTCTTTGGTCACTTTGGCCACATCGGCAAGATTGACCTGTCGGTACGCAAGGAAACGCTCAAGAGCCTGCAGGAACTGGGTCTGATGCTCTTCCTCGTTGGCGCGGGCGTCCCCGGCGGCGTGAACTTTGTTGCGCATGTCAAGTTGTCGTATTTCATCTACGGCATTCTGATCACGCTCATCCCCATGCTCGTCGGCTACTTCCTCGGCAAGCATGTGTTCAAGCTGAGCATTTTCAACAACCTTGGCTCGCTCACGGGCGGCATGACCTCCACCCCCGCACTCGGCACGCTCATCAGCGTGGCAGGTACGGACGATGTGGCGGCGGCTTATGCGGCTACATATCCCGTGGCACTGGTCATGATTGTGCTGGCGGCAAAGTTGCTCGTCATCATCTAATAACACAAAAAACGGCTCTGACAGTTCGTCAGAGCCGTTTTTTTATGGGATTTACAGTTCATTTAACAGTTTGCAGATGCGCGAAAGACCTTTTTCCAACAAGGCTCTCGGGCAGGCGATGTTGATGCGGACAAAACTTCCTGCGTTTTGCACGAAGGTATCGCCCGACTCGAGCAGAACGCCTGCACGCTCGGCAAAGATGCGCTGAATATTGCAATCAGGTTTGATGTATGCGCCAAAGTCTGCCCACGCGAGATAGGTCGCATCGGGCACGCAAAAGCGAACCTTCGGTGCATGAGCTTCAAAATATGCTTTGGTGAAGCGGAAATTCTCATCGAGGTACGCGCGAAGCTCCATCAGCCAATCATAGCCGCCTGCATAAGCAGCCTGCGCGGCGGTAATGGAGAGGGGATTTTCATCCGCGGAATAAATCGCTTGCCACGCCTCGCGCAAAGCCTTGTCGGGGATGATGAGATTGGAAAACTGCAGACCTGCAACATTAAAAGTTTTGCTCGGCGCCATGCAGGTAACAATGCGCGTTTCTTTGGGGAAAAGGCTCGCAAGCGGAATGTGCCGCTTGCCTGTGCGCAGAAGGTCGCAGTGAATCTCGTCAGAAAGAATCGTAAGACCGTGCTTGAGACAAATCTCGCCAACCTTGCGCAATTCTTCTTCCGTCCAGACTCTGCCCGTCGGGTTGTGCGGGTTGCAGAAAATGCAAAGAACGGTGTCGGGGTCAGCCGCCTTTTTCTCAAAATCTTCGAAGTCAATGGTGAAATATCCGCTTTCATCACACAGAAGATTGGAGCAGACAAATTCTACATTGGCACTTCGCGCTGCACCTGCAAACGGCCCATAGGACGGCGCAAAGAAGAGTACCTTATGATTTGGTTTACATAAAATTTTTGTCAATTCAAACAGCGCAGGAACGATGCCGTGGGAATAGCACAGTTCTTCGCGCGCAAATTCCCAGCCATACATG
>JAZUCN010000129.1:0-3640 GCA_045639205.1 Oscillospiraceae bacterium
GAAGCAGCGCATTGCCGACGCCCCAGCGGTCCTGGTGGCGGCTGACACCGCGCAGGGGATACTCTTCGCCATTGAGGATGAAGCCGTTGTTGGGGTCGATCTCAACGGTGCGGCAACCGAAGCGGGTGTGGACCGTGTCCATGACCTGGCCGTTTTCAATCAATTCTACCGTTGCGGTGTAGAGGTAGGGGTCTTTGCGGCCGTGCCACAGGTGGACATTGGGGATTTCGATGACGGCTTTTGTATCTGCTGATTCTGCCTTGAATTCCTTACAGCCACAGCGCGAGGTGATGGTGTAGTGGATGGTCTGATTTTCCTTGGGATTGGTCACCCAAGTTTCGATTTCGACCTTGGCATCCTTGCCGCAGACAGCAGGGGTGACTTTGATGCCGGGTGTGCCGTAATAGTCCAAATCGAAGTGGGATTCGGATACGCAGATGATGTTCACATCGCGGTACAGACCGCCGTAGAAGGTGAAGTCTGCCATCTGCGGATAAACGGTTTCGTTGGCGGAGTTATCAACGGCGATGACGATGAGATTCATGGCTGTCAGCGCATCGGTCATATCCACGCGCCAAGTCGAGTAGCCGCCATCGTGGTGCGCGAGTTTTTCGCCGTTGAGATAGACATCTGCCGAGGAGTTTGCGCCGCGTACTTCGAGATAGTAGCGGTCGGCTGCAGGCAGGTCTGCCTTGTTGAAGGATTTGGCATACAGGCAGGTGCCGCGATAGTAGTCATTATCGCCGTCCTGCCCGTCAATGGCGTTCCAACTGTGCGGAAGATTGACGATATACCAGTCGGCGGGCATCGCGGCGGGGATTTCACTTGCCTGCTTGGTAAATGACCACTTGGTATTAAAATTGACAACAGTTCTCAATGTATTTCCTCCTTCTTACTCTGCAGAAGCGCCATGACGTGCGGCGAGATCACTGTTCATCTGTGTGAGCGTCTTTTTATCGAGATTATAAATCAGCGCAAGACCGACAAACTGCATCACAGCCGAGAACATATAAAGACCCGCAACCAGCCAGCACATATTGTAAGCGGTAGCGGCGGACTGACCGCCTGTGCCCAAATCGGAGATGTAGCCGAGCGCGCCCATGATCAGCAGAACGATGGACGGGCCAACGCCCTGCGCCAGTTTGCGGAAGAACGAATGCAGGGAGTAGACCGTGCCCTCTTCGCGCTTGCCGGTTTTCCACTCGTTGTAGTCAATGGCGTCTGCCATCAGCGCCCACGATACGCAGGTGTAAACGCCCATGCCAAGACCAAAGATGACCAGACCGAACAGATAAATCACCAGGGAAAGCCCCTTGTCTGCAATCATGGGGAAGGTGAGCATGACAAGACCGCCGACCAAAGATGCAATCGTGCCTGCAACAGAAGCTTCCTTCTTGCCGAATTTGTTGACGATCTTCTTGATAAAGGGCATGAACAGGAACATCGGCAGGAAGCCGATCATCTGTACAACGCCCGACAGCTGTGCCATGCCAAAATAGGTTGCGAACATGATGGTAACCGCGGTAGTGGCGGCGTTCATGCCGAGGAACATGCCCATGGCGGCAAGCGTTGCTCCGACAGCGGGGCGGTTCTTCAGGAAGTTACCGAAAGCCTTGAGGACATTGAACTTTTCGCTATCTTCGCCTGCCTTGACGGAGTTTTCATCCACGCGGATGGTGATGGCTTTGAGCATGTACTGGAAAGCAATGAAGCCCATGACACCCATTAGCAGGGCGACCCAGAATACGCGGTCACCGAGCAGGGTTTCGACCTGCACGCCGGTCTCGGGGTTGATGATAGGGTTGCCCGCGGCGTCAAATTCTTTGCGCCAGATGAGCATGGGAAGAATCATGCTGGGCAGCATATTGCCGACCATCGAGCCGACAGAGCGCCACGTCGAGAGCTGTGCGCGCTCACCTGCGTCTTCGGTGACGAGCGAGAGCATCGAGCCGTAGGGTACATTTGCAACGGTATAGGCAGCGTCCCAAATGATGTAGCCAAGGATGAACAGCACCGCTTTGACAATGACGGGTGCGTTCGGGAAGGGCAGGAATACTGCCGCACCGGCGACCAACAGACCGCAGGAACCGATAAAAATGTACTGTTTAAACTTGCCGCGTTTATACTGTCTTCTGTCGGCGTCAATCATCGAGCCGATCATCGGGTCGTTGACAGCGTCCCAAATCTGCACGAGCAGCAGGAGAATCGACAGCAGGCCGGTCTCCAACATCATGTAGACGAGCCAGAAGGTCTGGACCGTACCCTTGAGGGCAAAACTCATGTTACAGCCAAAATCGCCTGCGGCGTAGGCGATTTTGTCGCACATGCCGAATTTGCGATAGCCCTTTTCGTCCAACTGGACATTTTTAGCCATTTGAAATTCCTCCTCAAATTTTCGCAGCTTTTGTATAACGCCAAAAGTCCGCAATTTATACCGCTATTATAAGTTTTGAACTTTCTTTTAACAAGGGACAAATTCTGGAATTTGTAACCCTGAATTGAAATTTTGCAGGCATTTTATTGGTTAATATTGACAAAACAAAGGATATGGTTTATGATATATGTAACAAAAACAACAAATAGGTGAAATATGTATAAAATTTGTGCAACTGAAGAAAGTGCCCGCCGTCAGCGGCAGCTGGAGCAATGTCTGCTGGAGCTGATGCTGACCGGGGATTATCGCCAGATCACCATCAGCAATATCTGTGACCGGGCCGGCATTGCCCGCAAATCCTTCTACCGCTATTTCAGCAGCAAGGAAGGTTGTCTTTATGCCCTGGTCGACCACGCCATATTCGACGGCGCATCCTTCTATCTGCCCAGTTCCAAAGACAGCAAGGCTCTTCGGGATGTTTTCGAGCGGTTCTTCCGGTACTGGAAGGAGCAGCACGCCCTTCTGGATGCTCTGGCTCAGAACACCCTGTCCCTGATTCTGGTGGAACGGATCCTGTACCATTCTGCCCAGGAAGAGCAGGAGCTTTGGGCGCCCTGGAGCGTCACCCCTGCAGTGATCCGGGAGCAGAGTCTTTTCTGCCTCGGCGGTGTGATGAGTCTGCTGCTGGACTGGCATCTGGGAGGCTTCCAAAAGTCCACCCTGCAAATGGCCAATATTCTTTCCGATTTGATTACATAACCTGCAAGCGCCGCTTTCCGCGGCGCTTTTTATATTGCCCGTGCTGGAAAATTGTGGTATACTTTTTCTATCATTTATGACAGAAAAGAGTGATTGCAATGAGCAAACAGCCCCGCACGGAAATCGCACCCATCGGCCTTGCCGAAAAGCTCGGTTTCTGTACCTTCTCCACCGCAAGTAACGTGGTATTCAACTTCAAGGACCTGTTCTACCTGTTCTTCCTGACCAACGTCATGGGTCTGAAGATCGCCCACGCAGGTATCATCACCGCTGTGGGCATTCTCTGGGATGCCATCAATGACCCCCTGGTTGGCTACTGGGCCGTGAACCACCGGTTTAAGAACGGTGAGCAGTGCCGTCCCTTTGCCCTCTGGTGCGCTGTGCCCTGGGCGGTGACGGTGGTGCTGATGTTTACCTGCTTTGATGTGGCCTACGGTCTGAAGTTCGGTCTGTGCATCACCATCTACTTCCTCTTCGAACTGTTCAATACCTTCGCCGCCATCCCCT
>JAZUCN010000130.1:0-7731 GCA_045639205.1 Oscillospiraceae bacterium
GGAACACGCCGCCGTCACGCTCGGGAGTCAGCCACGGCTCAACATCGGCGGCGAAGGCGGTGATATTGCCCGCGGTAATCTGCACACCTTTGGGTTTTCCAGTAGAGCCCGAGGTGAAGAGGATGTAGACCACATCGTCATCCTTTACCCAATGCTCCCTGGGAGCAGGCTCGCACGGCTCAGACAAAATCGCATCGAGTTCCTGCTCGCCAAGCACCTGCTCTGCCTGCACGCCCACACCGTAGAAATCAACGATGAGGCGGGGCTTTAATTCCTCGGCGATGGTCTGCACACGCTCGGTCGGAAAGGTCGTGTCGACAGGCACATAGCCGTGACCTGCCTTGATTGCGCCAAACATGCACGCAGGGATATCGGTTTCCTTATGGCCGTAAATCAGAATCGGCGTTTTATCCTCGCCAAAGCGCTCGCGCAGGTAGTTTGCAAACGCATCGGCGCGGCGATTGAGTTCTGCAAAGCTGACCGTCTTCTCGCCATACAGGAGCGCGATGCGGTCAGTTTTGGCATATTGTTCGAGCTTTTCCAGCAAAAACAAGCCGATTCCTCCTTAGGGGCAGGTCGGATACTCTTCAGCCTGCCAGGTGTGTGTGGTTTGCATGTGCGCATCATTTGCCATGAAATAGGCACGCGCGTTATTCTCTGTATAGAAGCGCCCGTAAAGGGTGTCAAAGTGGAAATATTGGTCGTTTACTTTGGCGATGACCCATGCATGGTCGACAAGTTCCGAGCCATCGTCACGCAGGAACTGTCCCTGCACGATGAGGCTCTGGCATCCCATACGCGAGAGCAGTACCGCCGTCAGCGCCGCTTCGCTGTCACACGCGCCGCGGCGGCTGTTTAACAAATCGAGCGCAAGCTGTTCGGTCAGTTCTTCGGTGAAGCCGTTTGTTGTATCGACAATTTCCGCGCGATAAGAAATCTCCGCCACGATCCAATCAAAGACGGCGGCAAGATTTTCTTCCTGCGAGGCATTTGGCTTGCAGACGCTCTCGAGCACCGCGAGCACCTGCGCATCGAGCGCTTCATTGCCAGTTGCTTCGCCGCTCGGCACATAGGTTTTGGGCGCGCAGGCGCAGAGTGTCAAAAGCATACCCAAAAGCAGTACAAGCGCAAGGATTCTTTTCATACGATTACTCCGTTCTGTGCTCCGTCGTCATGCCGATGGCACTGACGGTATCGTTGCTGATGAGGAAATACAGCGAGGCAGGCTCGCAATCCGCCTGCGAAAGCGGGAGCGCATAGACGATCGTCGCGCCCTTTTCCTCGTAATCTGTGCCGTAAAGCTCGGTCACATCCGACAGCGAAGCGCCAATCGAGATGCCCTTTGCCGTTGTCACATCGCCCGACTGGCAGTAAATCTCCATCAGGCAATCACCCTGCTCGGAGGGATATGTATAGATGGTGAAATCTTCGTAAGTAAAGGACTTATCCATGCCGTCATAGACGCAGGATACCGCCTCTGCATAGGCGTAGTCCTCACCGAAAGTGGCAAGCAAATCTGCCACATCCGCTTCGGTTGTAATCTGCACGCCGCCAACGGTGAGCGACAAATCTTCTTCCTTCAGTGCCGTCTTGTCCTTGCCGCAAGCCGAAAGCAGGCAGGCAAGCATCAAGATGGGCAGGACAATCTTCATGACTCTCACGGCGCTTCTACCTCCAAAACGGTTTCAACATCGTTTTCGGTATAGGTGTAAACCGTAAATTCGTCATACTGCAAAATGCCGTCATCGCCGGGGCCCATGCACGAGGCTTCATAGTGACTGCTCACAGGTTCGCCAAAAACAGCCTTGAGTTCGGAAATCTCTGCATCGACAAAGGCCTTTGCCTGCTCGAGTGCAGAGGGAGCTTCCTCGACGAGCTCTTCTACAGGCGCCTCTTCTGCTTCCTGCACTTCTTCCTGCACGATGACTTCTTCCTGCACAGGTTCGTTCACAGCAGGAGTTTCCTGCACAGCGTCTTCTCCACAGCCGACGAGCATGCATGCCATCAGCATGATGATTACCATCCAAAGTGTTCTTTTCACGTTTCTCTCTCCTGCTTGCGTTAGTTTTGATAATAGCGTCCGACCGAGCGTTTATAGCTCACGCCGAATGCGCCGCAGGCATCGTTGCTGATGCCGCTGCGCAGATTATAGTTCTCGATTTGCGGGTCATAGATTTTTGTGCCATCGGGCGCATCCATTTCCACCCAACCGTGCGCAATCGGTGCGGCATTCCAGTAGTACTGGCAGGTGCCGAGCGCCGCACGCGCGTCGAAGCCGAGCTGTCTTGCAAGGAAATAGAATGCGGCGGCGAAGTTGTAGCAATCGCCTTTGCCCGTTTCATAGATTTTCTGCGCGTAGCCGAGCGCGCGTTCATACGGCATATATTTGTCCGTAATCACGCTGTTTCTTCCCATGTAGCCGTACGCGCGCACATAATCGAAGCATGCGCGGAGCTTCTCGGTCGGGCTCATGGTCTTGGTTGTGCACTCGCTGATAATTTGGTTTACATAATCGTCAATCACAGCCACGCCGCTCGTATAGAAGCCTTCGGCATCGAAGGTAAAGTCATGCCACTGCGCATTCTTGAGAATCGGGCCTTCGACAGTCGCGAAGACGACCTCATCGCCAAGGGTATGCAGTGCGCCGTCGGCGGCAATACTGCCGTCAGAGAGCACGAGATAGGTCTGTCCGTAAAGGTCGAGAAGACCCGCTTTGCGGTCGACCTTGTAATCCTCCGACACGTGCCACTTGCGGCTGTCCTGCTGATAGAAACCGGGCTTGAGCAGGGTTTCGGGAAGGCTTTCTGCCTGCCAGTCCTCTTTTCTATCCTCTGTCGGCTCATAGTTGTGGGCAAGAGTCGCCTCGAGGATGTCATAGTAAGCGATATGTTCGGGCGAAATGTCGAGATAGTAATCGTGCGCGAGCGCATCGATCACATTGCGGTCAGCATATCTTCCGAGCGCACGGTTGAGAATCATGACCAGCTCCGCCTTTGTCAGCGGATCGCGCGGACCAAGTCTCGCCGTGGGCAGATAGTCAAGCCAGCCTTGCTCCTGGGCGCCTGCGGAGTAAACAAAGTGCCAATCTGCTTCCTGCACGTCGATGAAGGTGCACGTTGTGCCCTCGACGCCGAGCTCGCGGCACAAAATCGTCAGCAATTCGACCTTGGTCATCTGCCGTTCGGGACGGAACGTGCCGTCCTCGTAACCGCCAAACAGGCCTGCCGCGGCATAGACCGCCTCTGCGTAGGGTGCTTGCGGGTCAACATCGGTAAATTCCACCGTCGCGGGCGGCAATTCGAGCACGCGCGCAAGGATCTGCGCGGCCTCTGCGCGGGTACACAGCGCATCGGGATAGAAGAACTCCCCTGCCGTTATGTAAGGCGCATGCGTGCACGAGTAAACAGGCTCGGCAGGTGCGGGCGGTTCTTCTTCCGCCGCAATCGGCTGAGCGAAAATCTCCGTCCGTGCGCGCTCGGGCCCGGAAAGTGTCGCGAAAATGACAAGTGCCGCCAGAACAATGACTACCGCAAGTCCAGACACGATCCGTTTGCACACAAGGCTGTGTTCGTGAAACCATTGCTTGCAATTCATATCTGATCCACAGGAAAATTACCGCCAAAAACAGACAACAAACGGCAATTTTGCCCATAATTCCCCTTTTAATTTAATCAAAATAAGTATATCCCATACACTACTTCAAGTCAAGAATCATGTTGGGTCAAACCCATAGCGGCAGTTGCCATTTTTGGCGCAACTGACCGCTATTTTTTTGCTGTTTATGAGCGGAGTTTTCGCTCGAATACACAGAAAGGAGGAATGGCGTTGCACAAGACGGGTATCAGATCCCCCATCGGCTGGATGGAGTTCATTCGTCAGCTTCAGGAGGCAGATGACCGCTCGCGCGCAAACAAGAAGCGCATTGACCATCTTGAAGAGGCGCAAAAGGCACTGACGCAGATGGCAAAGTCGGTTGCGGTGCTTGCAAACGAGCAGAAAAACATCTCGGAAAAGCTCGACTGTATGGACAGCAAAGTCGATGAACTGGAGCACAAGCCCGGCAAACGTTGGGATGCCGTGGTGGACAAAATTGTGCTGTCGGTGCTGGCGGCTTTGGTCGCATGGATGCTGGCAAAGGTCGGCATTGCCGCATAAACACGAAACGGAGGAAAAAGCATGAGAACAATCACAGCATCGGAAAAGCGCGTTTTGCATCTGGGCTCGCAAGGGGAGCATCTGGCGCAGAGCATCCGCTTTCCCGAAACCGCACAATGGCGAAGCGAGTATGAAAACGGCATCATATCGTTGTGGCATCAGCGCCCCGGAGAAAATGCGCACTATCCGTGCGAACTGGCGTTTACAGACGATGGCGTTGCTGTCTGGATGATCGCCGCAACGGATACACAAATTGCCTCCAAGGGCGAGCAGGTCGGTCACGCCGAACTGCGCTGTACGGCAGGCGATGTGATCGTAAAATCGCAGATTTATACCACAACGATTTCGCCCTCGCTCGCAGGTGGGGAAATCGCGCCGCCCGCGCCGTGTCAGAGTTGGGTCGACCGCGTCTGCAATGCAGCAGAAACCGCGCAAAGCAGCGCCGCCTACATCGAAGAGAATCTCGGTGATATGCACGCGGCACTCGATGGCATCCTTGCCATGCAGGAAGCCTATATTGGAGGTGGCGGCGCATGAGTATTGCTGATAAACTGACCACGATTTCCGAAAATGTCGCAAAGGTTTATGAAGCAGGCAAAGCCGCAGGCGGTGATAGTTATTACGATACCTTTTGGGATGCATTCCAAGATAACGGAAAGCGCACAGGTTATGGCAATGCTTTTAGTGGGGCATATTGGAACAACGCCAATTTTAAGCCGAAACACAGCATCGCTTTTAGCTCGCATGGCATTGGCAGTACTTTTGAAAGCTGCGGTTACGAGGGCGATTTGGTCGCATTGTGCAATCAGCAAGGAATTACTCTTGATTTTTCCGAAGGTGTTGAGTTCAGCCGCACTTTTTATGGCACGAACTTCACGCGCATCGGCACGATTGATGCAAGGAAAGCCACAAGATTCTACTATGTTTTCTGCTATTCTAGAGTGCTTAAAACGATTGACAAGATAATCGTTGCGGAAACCACTCCAATGGGATATCCCTTTCAAGGTTTGAGTGCGCTTGAGGAAATTCGCTTCGAGGGCGTGATTGGTCAAAGCGGTTTAAATCTTAATGAATCTCCATTGCTTTCGCATGAAAGCATCATGAGCATTCTTGCGGCACTGAAAGACTACGCAGGAAGCGGTGCTACTTACACATTGACGCTTGGCGCAACGAATCTCGGAAAACTCACGGACGCGGAAAAACTGATTGCAACGCAGAAAGGATGGACACTGGCATGACGATGACAACTGTGGAACTGAAAAAACTCGAAGCATCGGACGGCATGGTGCTAACCAATGGCGAGGCTTACGGCAAGGTCATTTATCTTGGTGTGAACGACAGCCCCGAAAACTGGCACGAAATTACGGATGCTGAATATGCAGCGATCGTGGCGCGGATGGAGGAAGAGGTATGCGCGCATATGTAAAGAAACTGATCAGCCGCAAGTTTCTTGCCGCACTCATTGGCGTTCTCACGGGCCTTGCGATGATTTTTGGGCTTGATGAGAATGTTATCACCTCTGTCGCAGGCGCGGTGACGGCGCTTGGAAGCGTGGTGGCATACATCTCGGCAGAGGGTAAGGTCGATGCAGAGGCGGTCAAAAACGCACTGCTCGAAGCCGAGAAGGCAAAGGACGCACTGGAGAGCGCGTGATATGGTACCCATCAGACAGGACCTTGCGCACCGCGCGAACTATGGCGGCAGGCGCACGCAGAAAATTCAGTATATCGTAATGCACTACACAGGCAACGATGGCGACAGCGACACAGCAAACGCCAACTATTTTAAGAAGGCGCTACCCGCGCCCACAAGCGCGCACTACTTTGTCGATGACGATTCCATCGTATGCTCTGTACCCGATGACTATGTGGCGTATCACTGCGGCGGTGCGACGAAGTATTACCATCCGACCTGCCGCAACGCCAACTCCATCGGCGTGGAGCTGTGCGATGCGAAAAGAGATGGCAGTATCATGGCAACGGACAAGACCCTGCAGAACGCCGCGCAACTCGTCAGCATGCTCATGAAGCAGTACGGCATCCCGATCGGCAATGTCATCATGCACTATGATGTGACCCACAAGGCATGCCCTGCGTACTGGGCGGTCAATCGCGCAGGCTTTGAGAAATTCAAGCAGATGGTATTGGAGGCAGACGAGATGGTAGAAAAGAGCTATATGATCGTGGACGGAAAGAAGGTCCAGGTCGAGCGTATCTTAAAAGACGGCACGAACTTCGTCAAGATTCGGGATATCGCCAAGGCGCTGGATTTGGTGGTAGGGTTTCAGGGCAGTATTGCGACGCTCACAAGGAAATAAAACGACCCCCGAGGGAACATCCTCGGGGGTTTTCTTTATGGTTTGCATTGACCGCAGGGTGAATAGCCTGCATCAACAATCGTCTGCCGCGCATCGTTGCTGAACGCTTTGTTTGTTTCTTTCATGTCCTTGACAGACGCGCAAGTAGGCAAATGGAACTTCTTCGTATTGGTATTGAGCACATAGTGCAAAGCCTGTGTTTTTTCCCGGTCCTGTGCATCGCTTTGTTCCGAAAGTCTGCTGTTTCCTGTGGCATAATCGATGACAACGCCCGGCTGGACATTATAGACATAAACATCAAAGCAGATTCCCTTGCCGTCGTCCTCTATGGACAGCGCTTCCATCCGCACGCCGCGTGCAACAAGTTCTGCGCCTTGAAAATCGGGCGTGACGCGATAGAGAACATGGTTTTGCGTTTCTTTGACATAGTCCGCGACCATATTCTCAAACGGAAGCATCCCTTCCGTATTCATATAGCGCGTGCCTGTGATGAGATTTTGCTCGTTGGCGTTTTCGCCCGCCAACTGAAAGCCAATCAAGTGACAGCGGTTATACAGATATTTGCCGTCGACATGGTCATATTTCACGGTATGCCAGCCCGAGGGTTTAATCTGTCCGATACTGCCGCGTTCTTCGGTGGGCATCAATTCTGTCCCAATGCATGCCATCGCTACACCACAGCGACCGAGCAAATCGTGGGGCGCGTAACGCTCAAATGCCCGCGTGGTAAGTTCCTGCTCGGTAAAATCGGGGATATTATCCTCAAGTACAGTATATGACTCGGTAGAAAAACTCGCAATTTGCTCTTGCCCCGACTGCATCCAGCCCGTGCAAGAGGAAAGCAGCAGCACGAGCAACAGGATAAGCGCAATCAGTCTTTGATTTTTCATGGAGCAGACTCCTTTCGCGAAATTCATCATATAAACTTGCGCGGCCGCCTTTCGTTTCCCGCCGCTTTGCGGCAAAATACCCCGCCCATGCGGGCGGGGTATGGTGCCGGGGACGGGAATCGAACCCGTACAGTGTTGCCACCGAGGGATTTTAAGTCCCTTGTGTCTACCTATTCCACCACGCCGGCAGGCGCTTGCTTATTTTACCACCGATTGCAAATGCCGTCAAGCGCACAAAGAAAAAACCATCCCCCGAGCGATGCTCGGGGGATGGCGGAAATACAGGAATTAGCCGGTGATGTAGCGGTACAGCATGACAGCAACCTGTGCACGGGTTGCGTTGTTCTTCGGCTGCAGGAGGCTGCCGTT
>JAZUCN010000131.1:0-4171 GCA_045639205.1 Oscillospiraceae bacterium
CGTTTGGCAAAACTGTGATGCATGGAAAAAAACTTGCTCCGCTCGTCAGCCCCAAGAAAACCTGGGCAGGCTTCTTTGCCGGTCCTGTCGGAAGTGCGCTTGGCATGCTGATTTACGGGCTTATCGCAAAGAGCGTATGGAGCCTGGATTTGCCGCTTTGGTATCTGGCTGTTTGCGGTGTTGTGTGTAATCTGATTGGACAGCTTGGCGATTTGACGACCTCGCTCATCAAGCGTGAGGTTGGCTTGAAGGATTATAGCCGCCTGTTTTTGGAGCATGGCGGTGTGCTTGACCGCTTTGATTCGATTTTGTTTATTGCGCCCGTGCTTTATGGGCTGATTGCACTTTTGGGAGTGATTGTGTGAGCAAAACTATTTCTATCCTCGGCAGTACCGGCTCGATCGGCAGACAGACACTTGATGTCGCAGAGCGCCTTGGCCTGCGTGTGGCGGCTCTTACCGCCGATAAAAATGTTACGCGCATGGAAGAGCAGTGCCGCACATGGAAGCCTCAACTTGCTGTCATGGCCGATGAGGCGGCGGCAGGGGAATTAAAGCGCAGACTTTCGGATATGAATATAACTGTGATGAGCGGCATGGATGGCCTGCTTGCCGCGGCAGAAATTGCGCAAGCGGATACGGTCGTTACGGCAGTTTCGGGCATGATCGGCCTTCGCCCGACGCTCGCCGCCATCCGCGCAAAAAAGCGTATCGCCCTTGCCAACAAGGAAACCCTTGTCTGTGCGGGTGAACTGGTTATGCGCGAGGCAGAGCAGTATGGCGCGGAGATTATCCCCGTAGACTCCGAGCATTCGGCAATTTTCCAATGCCTCATGGGATGCCGCGATTCTGCGCAGATCAAAAGGCTGATTTTGACCTGTTCGGGCGGTCCGTTCTACGACATGAAGCGCGAAGAACTCAAGGCTATGACGCGCCATGATGCGCTCAAGCACCCGAACTGGAAGATGGGCGAAAAAATTACCATCGACTGCGCTACACTTATGAACAAGGGCTTGGAGATCATCGAGGCGATGCGTCTGTATCAGCTTCCGCTTGAGCAGGTGACGGCGGTCATTCACCGCCAAAGTATCGTCCACTCGCTCGTCGAGTTTTGCGACGGTGCTGTGATGGCACAGCTTGGAACGCCCGATATGCGGCTTCCGATTGCACTTGCCATGACCTATCCCGACCGCGTGCAGAGTCCCGCGCCCGAACTCAATTTGCTCGAGTGCCCGCCGCTTAGCTTTGCCGCGCCCGATGAAGAGGCCTTCGTCTGCCTCAAGCTTGCAAAGCAATCGGCCGCGCAGGGTGGTATCGCATGTGCGGTCATGAATGGCGCCAATGAAGCGGCTGTCGGTCTTTTCCTGCGCGAAAAAATCGGCTTCTGCGATATTGCCGATGCCGTTTCGCTTGCACTCGATCGTGTGGAGCAGAAGCCTGCCGATACGCTCGAAGCGGTTTTGCAGGCAGACAAACTGGCAAGAGCTGTGGTTGCCGAAAAGTATGGTATGTAAAGGATGGTAATATGTACGTTCTTCTCGCGATTTTGATTTTTGGTCTGTTGGTCTTTGTGCATGAACTCGGGCACTTTCTCACCGCAAAATCCTTGGATGTGCGCGTGAATGAGTTTTCCGTCTGCATGGGACCGGCACTATTCAAAAAACAGGTCGGAGAGACAACATATGCGCTTCGCTGTATCCCCATTGGCGGCTACTGCGCCATGGAGGGCGAAGACGAGGCAAGCGAAGATCCGCGCGCGTTTTCTTCCAAAGCGTGGTGGAAACGGCTGATCATTCTCGCTGCAGGTTCGTTTATGAACTTCCTGGCGGGCTTTTTGATTATCGTTTTGCTCTACTCCGCGTCCGCAGGCTTTTCTACCGCGCGCATTGCGCGATTTTATGACGGATGTCCCTTACAGGCAGAAGATGCCCTGCAGATTGGCGATGAATTTTACCGCATTGACGGCAGGCGCGTGTATCAGTATTCCGATATTTCCATGCTCCTTGACAGGAATAAAACAGGTGTATATGACCTTGTCGTGCGCCGCAGCGGAAAGCTTGTAACGCTTAATGATTTTCCCATGCAGATGCAAGAATATGTGGTAGACGGGCAGACCGAATACCGCTATGGCATCTACTTTGCTTCGGAGGAAAAAACACCGTTTACGCTCCTGAAGCAAAGCTGGTATACGGCATGCAATTTTGCACGCATGGTGTCGATGGGACTTGAGGACCTTATTACGGGACTGGTGTCGGTCGATGAGATGAGCGGACCTGTCGGCATCGTCTCCATCATTGCAGAGACGGGAGAGACTTCCGAAACGGTTTCGGCAGGACTTCGGAATATCGCGTTTCTTGCCGCATTTTTGGCAATCAACCTGGCGGTGATGAATCTGCTTCCGTTACCTGCGCTTGATGGCGGGCGTATCTTCTTCCTGCTGGTCGGTACGGCATACACAGCCGTATGCAAAAAGAAAATTCCTGAGCAAGTTGAGGGATATATCCATGCCGCGGGCATGGTGCTCCTGCTTGTGTTTATGGCATTTGTGACATTCAAAGATATTTGGAAACTCATCGTATGAGGTGATACGGATGACAAAGAAAATCAAAGTCGGCAATGTGGAAATCGGAGGCGGCGCACCCGTTTCTATCCAGTCGATGCTCAACACGCGCACGACGGATATCGAAGGCTCGCTTTCGCAGATCCGCGCCTTGGCGGCGGCAGGCTGTCAGATCGCGCGTTTGGCTGTGCCCGATATGGACGCGGCAAAGGGGTTTGCCGAGATTTGCAGCGCATCCCCGCTGCCTTTGGTTGCCGATATCCACTTTGACTATCGCCTCGCGATTGCCGCGGCAGAAGGCGGCGCGGCAAAAATCCGCATCAACCCCGGCAACATTGGCGGAGAAGACCGCGTGCGTGCGGTGGTCGATGTGTGCAAGGAAAGGCATATCCCCATCCGCATTGGCGTCAATGGCGGCAGTCTGGATAAAAAATTACTTGAAAAATACGGCCACCCGACCGCCGAAGCGCTGGTCGAGAGCGCCTTTTCCCATATTGAACTTTTGGAAAAGAACGATTTTACCGATATCTGCGTGTCGATGAAATCGAGCAGTGTGCCCACCATGATGCGCGCCTATCAGCTCTTTTCCGAGCAATCGGAATACCCTCTGCATGTGGGCGTGACTGAAACGGGCACGGAGTATATGGGTACCATCAAATCCGCCATGGGTATTGGCGGCCTTCTTTGCATGGGCATCGGAGACACGATGCGCGTGTCGCTGACAGCAGACCCTGTCAAGGAAATCTACGCGGCAAAGGCAATCTTAAAAGCCGCAGGACTGCGAAAAGACGGTGTCAATATCATTGCCTGCCCGACCTGCGGCAGAACGCGCATTGACCTCATCGGTCTTGCGGCAAAGGTAGAGCAGGCGCTGTCAGACTGTAATAAGCCCATCACCGTCGCGGTTATGGGATGCGTGGTCAATGGCCCCGGTGAGGCGAGGGAAGCGGACGTCGGTATCGCAGGCGGCGAAGACTGCGGCATCCTTTTTGTCAAAGGCGAACTCAAAGAGCGGGTTTCCTATGATGAGTTGCTTCCGACCTTACTTCAATATGTAGAGAAATTATAAGATAGATTAGGAGTTGCTATGCAGCAGCCGATTTTACTACAAGAATTATTTCGTGAATATCAGCCGCCCGAGCATCTCGAAACGGCGTTTGCGCAGATTTTTGTCAGCCATGCCGATATCGATATCGCGGCGCGGAGCATCAAACTCCAGGCACAGGCAGAAGTTTACATAACGCAAGACAAACTGCAGGAATTGAGCCTTTCTTTGCAGAAACATTATGCGCTCAAGCAGTTTGCAATCACCATCCACTATGAGAAAGAACTGCTCGCGCAGATGGATTTTTCCGACCTTGCGCAGGCGTTTATTCAGGCATATCCTCCCGCCATCGCGATTCTCGCAGGGGCGAAGTGGGTCTATGACGGCGAAAAAATCACCGTGAGTCTTGCGGCGAACGGCAAGGATGAACTGCTTGAGTATCTGCCGCGCGCCGAGCAGTTTGTGCAGGAGTTGTTTGGTGTGCATGTGCCCATCGAGATTATCTCCACGCATGCGATGAGCCAGGAGGAACTGTTTGCCGCCACCGAGCAGATGCGCCGCGAGGCG
>JAZUCN010000132.1:0-3946 GCA_045639205.1 Oscillospiraceae bacterium
ATGGCGGAGATGGCAAGCGCGACGGTGTCAATGACCTCGGTCACGACCGACAGCAATTCTTCGAGGCTCGAGGCTTCTGCGGTCCAGGCCTCATTGTGCGTATAGTAACTGGCGAAGAATTCTTCCGAGATGTCCATAAAAGCCTCGGCGTTGGTTTCGGGGGAAGTGACCACGGTGATGGACCGGTAGCCGTCTGCCGCGCCCGAGATGGCTTTTGCGGTGGCGAGCGGGATGTAAAAATCGGTGCTGTCGGAGATGAAATCCCATGCGGATTCTTCTGCGGCATACACGCCTGCGATATAGAAGTTATAGGAGTTTCTGCCAAGCTGAACAGTCAGCCGCTGACCGATGCAGTCTTTCGCACTTGTGCTCAGGTATTCCGAGACAAAGGCATCGGAAATGACGCAGAGTTTGCGCCCTGCATCTGTTTCGTTCCTTATGGCGCGTCCGTGGAGCAGTTCGATTTCCTCGGCGGCAAAATACTCGTCATTGACGCCAAGCAGGGAAACTGCCGCGGTATCTTCGCGGAAGCCGACGGCGCCCGTGCCTGCCGATTCGCTGATTTTGATGTAGGCGATTTTGTCGGAGAAGGCATCACGGTATTCTTCTACCATCGCATCGGAGATGCGGTCGGTTTCATTGGGCACGTCGGGCATAAACATGCGGATACGCACTGCCGAGAAGAGGTCTTCTTCCTCGTCTTTTTGTGTCAGCGCGATGGAAATGTCCGAGGCGCCAAAGTCCGACATACTGCTGGTGATCGAGCCGCTGAGGCTGTTGCCGACCGTTTCGATGGCGATGACAGAGCCGATGCCGATGATGATGCCGAGCATGGTCAAAAGCGCGCGCATTTTATTCGCGCGCAGGCTCTGCAGAGCAATCAGGAAATTATCCAACATAGCTCTCACCTCGTTTCTCCGATACGATCTGCCCGTCAACGAGGGTCAGCACGCGCTGGCACTCTGCGGCAAGTTCGCGGCTGTGCGTGATGAGGATGATGGTCTTGCCCTGATTGCGGTGCAGGTCATGGAAAATGTCCATAACGGTGCGGCTGGTGACCGAGTCGAGCGCGCCTGTCGGCTCGTCGGCAAGGATGATGGCGGGGTTGTTTGCCATAGCGCGGGCGATTGCCACGCGCTGTTTCTGCCCGCCCGACAGTTCATTTGGCTGATGCGAGGCGCGGTCGGACATGTTAACCATGGCAAGAAGTTTCCTTGCTCTTTGCGTGCGCTCCCTGGCGGGGATTTTGGCATAGAGCATGGGCAATTCGACATTTTTCTGCGCGCTTTGTCTGCCGATGAGGTTAAAAGTCTGAAACACGAAGCCGATTTTCTTGTTGCGGATTTCGGAGAGTTGTTCGTCATCGGCGGCGGTAATACGCAGGCCATCAAGCTCGTAATCTCCTGCGGTTGGGCGGTCCAGCGCGCCGATGATGTTCATGAGCGTGGATTTGCCAGAACCCGACTCGCCGACGATGGCAATGAACTCGCCCTCGTAGACCTGCAGGTCAATGCCGTGCAGAATTTCCAGTTCGTTTTCCTTGCCGATATAAAAACTCTTGCGGATGCCCGTCATGTTGATGATGGGCGCTTTTTCAAATGCGGCACTCATGGGCGCATCCCTCCGCCTGCGGGCATTGCGCCGCCCGTGGGCATTCTGCCGCCCGAGGCAAAGCCGTCGGGCATCATGCCGCCGCTCATGCCGCCGGGCATCATGCCGCCAAACGGGAATTCCTCCGCCTGCTCACGGTCCGAGATGCTTTCAATACCCTGCGTGAGGTCCGCGCTGGCGCGGATGACATCGCCGTCAGCGAGTTTGTTTGAAGAAATCTCGATGTAATAATCGTTGGAGTCGCCCGTGACGATGTAGACCTTTTCAAAGGTCATATCGACACCTTCACCGCCTGTTTTGCGGTAGACGAAATCGCCGATTTCGTCCTTGCCTACAGCATCAATGGGGACCATGTAGCAATCGTCGACCGAAGAGGTGATGATATCAACGCTTGCGTTCATGCCGATTTTAAGGCCTGTGTTTTTTGTGGTGATGAGCACCTCGGCGCCAAACGAGCCCTGTGTGGTGGTTGTGGGGTCAATCTGCACGAGCGTGCCGAGAATTTCGTTTTCTGTGGCATCGGATTCGATGCGGCACGGCATACCGAGGGAAACGGTGTTGATATCCGCCTCGGCAATGGTGATCGACACCTTCAATTGCTCGGTGTCTTCGATGGTAGCAATCGTGCCGTTGGGCGTGTCACCGACATTGACATTGAGGGAGGTGATTTTTCCTGCGGTTTCTGCCTTGAGGTTGCAGTTTTCCAAATCCTCATACAAATCTTCGAGCGTGTCGGAGGTGCTGATGTCCTCCTCGAGCAAATCCTGATAGGTTTCCAGCGCGTTTTTCTTGCTCTTTTCGGCAGATTCCAGTTTGGATTCGAAGGATTCGAGTTGGGTTTCGGCAGATTCGTAGGTCTTTTCTGCAGCGGCAAAATCAACTTTGAGGGTATCGTAGTCGCTCAAGGTTTTCGCGCTTTGCAGTTCCTGCTTGGCAAGCGAGAGTTCGTCCGAAATGCTGTCGTACTCTTCTTTGATTTCAAGGTAACGCTCCTGCGCGTCGAGAACGGCCTCTTCTGCCGATAAGACCTCCTCGCGCGCGGATTCGACCTCGCGCTCGAGTGCGGTCAAATCGTCTTCTTCCGAGGCATAATCAAGAGCCTCTTCCGCTTCTTCGAGTGCATCCTGTGCGGCAGTGAGTTCCTCACTGCGGTCTTCATAGCGGAGTTTGTATTTTAGAAGCGTGGGGCTGAGGTCGGCTTCTTCGCGGACAAGCTCATCGTATTCTTCCTGGTAGTAGGCGATGTAATCCTCGGCGTCCTCAAAGGCCTTTTCGAGGTCGTAATACTCGTCTTCTGCCTCGATATACTCTTCGCGTGCCTCTTCCAAATCGGCCAGGACTTCGTTATAGTCCTCGACGGCCTCATCGTAGTTTTCCTTGGCATCTGCGATGCGCTCGGCTTGCTCTTCGCGGTCTTCCGCGAGGCGCTCGAGTTCATCATTGATGGACTCCTGTATTTTTTCGGTGTCGAGCACGACGATAACATCGCCAACTTCGACTGCGTCGCCAACATCAAAGTTTACGGCCTTGACCTTGGGTGTGCGGGTGTTGCTGGCGGGCGAGTAGGTGACGGTGGAGGTCAGACCGCTGTCGACCGTGCCGGAGGTGCTGACAACTTCGCTGAGTGTACCCTTGGAGAGGGTCACGGTGCGGATAAATTCATAGTTATGCTCGGCGGTTTTCTGCCGAGCGCCGCGCGGCATGGAGCGCAGGAAGAGCAGTGCGCAGCCGACCAGCAGTACAACGGCGAGCAGGACAACGAAAGATTTATGCTTCTTGAGCCATTGTTTGATGGTCGGTTTTGTGCGCACTGCCGTCTCTCGCGGCGTGCCGTTTTTTCTAAAAAACTTCATAGATACGCTCCTTTTGCCATGTGAGGTCTATTATAAAGGATAGTATAGCAAATGAAAATGAAAAGATATTGAAAAATGGATGAAAATTTCGTGAACGGCAAAAAAGAAAACCCGCGCTGACCGATTTGGTCAGCGCGGGAGGTTTATAGGATGTAAGAATTAGTCTTCCTTGCCCTTCTTGAGCACGACGTTTGCGATGATGCCGAGGATCAGTGCGCAAGCGATGGAGGTCAGCGTGACCTTGCCGAAGGAGACGGACAGACCGCCGATGCCGGCGATGAGGATGATGGAAACGACGAACAGATTCTTGCTCTGGTTCAGGTCGACCTTCTGAACCATCTTCAGACCGCTGACTGCGATGAAGCCGTACAGTGCGAAGCAGACGTCACCCATGACGCAGTTGGGGATGGAAGCGAGGAAGGTAACGAACGGGGCAAAGAAGGAGATGACGATGCACATGATGGCAGCCGTGGTGATGGTCA
>JAZUCN010000133.1:0-6546 GCA_045639205.1 Oscillospiraceae bacterium
AAGAATGCGATAATCCATAAGGATATCCTCTTTTCTAATGCTTTTTAATCAGTATAACACGAATTATGGGATTTTTATAGGGCATAGTGCAAAAAAACAGGCTGTCCTGTGGAGGGACAGCCTGTTTTGTTTGGATGAAATTACTTTGCGTAGTCCACGGCTTTGGTTTCGCGGATGAGGTTAATCTTGATCTGACCGGGATATTCCAGTTCGGATTCAATCTTCTGGGCAATTTCCCGTGCCAGCAAGGTCATGTTGTCCTCGGACACATCCTCGGGCTTGACCATGATGCGGACCTCGCGGCCTGCCTGGATAGCAAAGGACTTCTCGACGCCGGGGAACGAGCCCGTCAGCTCTTCGAGCTTCTGCAGACGGCGGATGTAATTTTCGACGTTCTCGCGGCGTGCACCGGGGCGTGCAGCGGAGATGGCGTCTGCCGCCTGAACAAGGCAGGCGATGATGGTCTGCGGCTCGACATCGCCATGGTGCGCCTCGATGGCGTTGATGACGATGGGATTTTCCTTGTACTTCTTGGCCAGTTCCACACCGAGCTGGATGTGGCTGCCTTCCATCTCATGGTCGACAGACTTGCCAAGGTCATGCAGAAGACCTGCGCGCTTGGCCATCGTCACGTCCACGCCAAGTTCGCTGGCAAGAAGGCCCGCGATATGCGCGACTTCGATGGAGTGGTTGAGCACATTCTGACCGTAGGACGTGCGGTATTTCTGGCGGCCGAGCAGTTTGATGAGCTCGGGATGCAGGTTGTGGATACCCGTATCGAACGTGGCGCGTTCGCCCTCGACCTTGATGGTATGCTCGACCTCGCGGCGTGCCTTTTCCACCATGTCCTCAATGCGGGTCGGGTGGATGCGGCCGTCAGCGATGAGCTTTTCAAGCGCAAGTCTTGCGATTTCGCGGCGGACGGGATCGAACGAAGAGACCGTGATTGCCTCGGGCGTGTCGTCGATGATGAGGTCGACGCCCGTGATGGTCTCAAGGGTGCGGATGTTGCGGCCTTCGCGGCCGATGATGCGGCCCTTCATTTCATCGTTGGGCAGCGGAACAACAGAAACGGTGGCTTCTGCCGCGTGATCTGCGGCACAGCGCTGGATTGCGGTGGTGATGATTTCGCGTGCTTTCTGGTCGGCCTCGTCCTTCATCTGCGTTTCGATCTCCTTGATCTTCATCGCAGTTTCGTGGCGGATTTCGGTCTCGACCGTGCCAAGCAGATATGCCTTTGCATCTTCCTGACTGAGGCCCGAGATTTTCTCGAGCATCTCGAGCTGACTGCGCTTGATGGTGGCGACCTCTTCTTGCTGCTGCTGCACAGCGGCGAGCTTCTTTGCAAGGTCTTCTTCCTTCTTTTCGTGTGCGTCAAGCTTCTTATCGAGCGATTCTTCTTTCTGCTGCAGACGGCGTTCTTGCTTCTGCACTTCGGCACGACGTTCTTTTAACTCTTTCTCGTGCTCGGTACGCGATTTATGGATCTCTTCCTTTGCCTCAACGAGCATCTCACGCTTCTTGTTTTCGCCGCCGCGAATCGCTTCATTGATGATTCGCTTGGCTTCTTCTTCAGCGCTGCCGATTTCCTTTTCTGCAACGGCTTTGCGATATGCGATACCGACGATGAAGAACACGATACCGCCAATGACGAAGCCTGCAATGGCAAGGATGAGAGAGAGCATGTTAAATTCTCCCATAAACTGCGGACACACCTCCCTTTCTTTCCAAATTGGGTTTATTTTTGAATCAGTCAAGGTTGCCAGAGCATCCCCTAAAGCCCATGGCAATCCATACAAATCCTATTTTACATTGTATCGGCGAAGCCGCGTTATGTCAAGCAAAATTGTGCAACATGTCCGCTTTGCATATGCAAAATCTGTCAGAATTTCCATGGTGTCTGCGCCGCATTTGACAATCGGCAAAAAATGTGGCAGTCTAAACGCAGAAAGCCACAAGGAGGATGCCTTATGCCCATCTGTCCAAACTGCCACAGACGTTATCCACCCGGCGCACTTTGCCCTGTCTGCCGCGAAGAAGCTCCCTATACAGACGAAGAACTGCAGGAAGCTTACGACCAGTACATGGAAAATCAGGACATCGACACGCCCACAGAAGAGGAAATTGCCGCCGCGGACGGCGGTTCTTATCGCACATTTTTTGTTTTCCTGGGGGTTTTTGCCGCATTTTTGCTTCTTCTCGGCATCTTTCAGGCAATCGGTTGACGGCGAAGAAGCGGAAGAAGCCTGCGGCATAAGAGCACGCACAGCGCGATTTTAAACAAATCGGCAGGCAGGTACAAAAGCATCATCGTGCGCAAAAGCGCCAAAATCTGCGGCGCGGGCTCGGATGCAAGCGCCGCAAGCAGCGCAGGATACGGAACGCCGATGAGGTAGAGGGCGAACAGTCCTGCCGCGCAGGCGCAGGCAAGTTGCCAAAGTTTTCCCGCGCGCGCACCGAAGGTGCCAATGCACCATGCCGCAAGCGGCAGTGCCAAGACAAACCCGCACGCAGGCTGAAGCAGGTACCCCAGTCCGCCGCCCATGGCAAAAACGGGCAGTCCCGCAAAGCCGAGAAGCAGATACAAAAGCTGGCTGAGCGCGCCGTATTTCGCGCCTAAAAGCAATCCCGCAAGCGCGGTGAAGAAAAACTGCATGGTAATCGTGCCGATACCTGTCGGAATGCGGATATACGCGCCGATTGCCGTCAGCGCGGCAAACAATGCCGTTAAAATCCATGCTTTTACGCGCATATGCACCCTCCTTTCGCGCAGGTTTCCTGCGTGCATTTTACCAAAACCACCCTCAAACATCAAGATGATTCGGAGATACAATATGACCGATCCTGCTTTATCCGTCCAAGCCGTACAAGAAGCGCTCGGCGCGCACGCATGGCGCGGGCAGATTCTCGTCTACGACTCGCTTCCGTCGACCAACACCTTTGCCGCCGAGCTTGCGAAAAACGGCGTGCCGAGCGGCACGGTCGTTTTGGCAAACGCGCAGAGCGCAGGTCGCGGCAGGCGCGGACGCAGTTTCTACTCCCCCGACGGCGAAGGGCTTTATATGAGCCTCGTTCTTCGCCCCGATGCAAAGCCCGAAAACCTTCTGCATCTGACGGCGATGACGGCTGTTGCCGTGTGTGATGCCATCGAGGCGGTCTGCGGCTTCCGACCCGATATCAAGTGGACAAATGACCTTGTCTGCGGCAAGAAAAAACTCGGCGGTATTCTCACGGAACTGTCCGTTTCGCAGGGCGCTTGCGCCTACGCCATCATCGGCATCGGCATCAACTGCGCGCAAACCGACTTCCCCGAGGAGATTGAGGACATCGCCACCTCGCTTTGCCAAATCTGCGGCGTTCGGGTTGACCGCGCCGCACTTGCAGGGGCGCTCATGCGTGCGTTGGCGCGGATGGATGCGGCGCTGTTAACGGAAAAAGAGGTTTGGATGGCCCGCTACCGCGAAAACTGCATCACCCTCGGGCGCGAGGTGCAGATTCTGCGCGCGGACACGATTACTTGCGCCTTTGCAGAGTCTGTCACGCTTGACGGCGCACTGCGCGTGCGCTACGCAGACGGCACTTATGAGGATGTGTCCTCGGGCGAGGTGTCTGTGCGAGGAATGTATGGATATGTCGATGAAATGCGGGCATAAACATCTTGCAAAACTGGAAAATATCTTCTATAATAGAACCACAGCAAAGACAGGAGGTATTGCGATGCAAAAAGTCGGTAAAATTCTGGCAGTTGTGACTGCTCTGCTCGCCGTTCTTGCGGCCGCGTATGCCGTATGGAAGAACTGGGAAAAAATCAAAGATTTCCTGGCGCTCCACTGTCCCTGCCACTCCTCGGCGCGCAACGCCGAGTTTGCGGACTATGTAGATTAGTCTTTATACAAGAAGCAGACAGCCGTTTGGCTGTCTCCTTTTTTGCAAAAATGGGAGGGCTGACGCAACTGCGTCAGCCCTCCTGCCGGTCAATGCGGCTGTTTGTGCCTGTTTGTGTCTGCACACCTGCCGCAACGAAGATTTCCGATGCAAAATGCAAATACGGCCAGTGCCGTCTTTTCGATTCCGCTCCGGCCAAGCGCGGATACGCGCCGCGGCGGACACACGCCGCAAACCGCTTCAAAAGCATGGCAAACAATCAAACACGGCGGCGGCAAGGGCCTGATGCCGCGGCGCGGTTGTCTGATATGTTCCGTACTTTTCGGATCTCTTCACAGGTAGTATATGCGCTTTTCTCTTTGATACTCCGCCAATTGTTTCCGCAATTGACACAGCGTTTTCCCCGCGATAAAATACAGAAGAAAGCAGGTGATTGCCTTGGAATTTTTTGAAAATCTCGTAGAGAAACGCACAGGCGGCCGCGAAATTTTTGACGGCAAAATCATGCACGTGTTTGAAGACACCGTTTCTCTTCCAAACGGCGCGCAGGCAACGCGCGAATATATGCGCCACGTGGGCGCGGTGTGCGTTTTGCCGCTGTTTGATGACGGCACGATTTTGCTCGAAAAGCAGTACCGCTATCCCGTGGGGCAAATCATCACGGAGATTCCCGCAGGAAAACTTGACAGCAAGGACGAGGACCATCTGCTTGCCGCCCAGCGCGAACTGCGCGAAGAAACGGGCTATACAGCAAAGAACTGGACAAGCCTTGGCATTTTCTATCCTGCCTGCGCATACTCCGACGAGGCGATTGAAATGTACCTCGCGCGCGATTTGCATCTTGGCGAGCGCGAACTCGATTGCGACGAATTTCTCAATCTCGCGCGCGTGCCTCTGCATGAGGCTCTCGAGCAGGTCATGCAGGGCGAGATTCCCGATGCAAAGACGCAGATTGCCATCTTAAAAGCCGCGCGCATTGTGGCTAACGACGCATAATTTGAGGTAATATTATGAAAAAACTTCTTCCCATTCTTCTGATCGCATGCCTGCTAATGTCGGCTTGTTCGGCAGTGGTTTCCGCGCCGGCTGATGAAACCGCGCCCTCGGCATCGTGTACCGTTGGCATTTCCTGCGGTACGCTGACGGAAAACATGCACCTGCTTGTCGAGGAAAAGCACGCGCTCGTGCCCGAAGACGGCTGGATTTTGCCGCCAACAAGCATGTCCGCCGATGGCTCTGCCGCGTTTGAACTGCTTCTCGATGCCGTACGCGAGCAAAAAATCCACATGGAGCACGAGAATGCCTATATCAAGGGCATTGCAAACCTGTACGAATTTGACGCAGGCGAGTATTCCGGTTGGGGCTATCTTGTAAACGGCGAATACCCCACCGTACCCAGTGATGAATACATTCCTTCTGACGGCGATGAGATTGTGTTTGTCTACATGACCGAGGCAGATTTTTACGAATAACGCGAAAACCTGCGCGAAACTTCGCATTTTTGACATTCTTTGAGAAATTTTTCAGCTTCGACGGCGTTCGACATTCTTCCGCTCCGTGTCTGTGTAAAATAAGGTTGTCCAAAACATAACAACCCACATACACAGAAAGGAGCACCCACCATGTCCGACATTTCCCGCGAATACCTCGTCCTCTTTTCCGCCATCACGCAGGCAGAGCAAACGCTCGAAAGCCTGCGCGCGCGGCTGGTTGCCGCACAGCAGTTGGCAGAAGAACTCTATCTTCGCCGCGAAGACGCCGCATAAGAAAAACCGCCTGTCGCAGAGCACCGCGATGGGCGGTTTCTTTGTTTTAACAATTGCACATTTTATTTCTTTGTGATACGATGAAAAAAACGCCTGCAGTGCAGGCTGTGAACAGGAGTATCGATATGGAACATTATGATGTCATTATCCTCGGCGGCGGTCCCGGCGGTTATCTGTGCGCAGAGCGCGCGGCGCAGGGCGGCATGCGCGCGGCAGTTGTTGAACAGCGCGCCCTCGGCGGCACGTGTCTGAATGAAGGCTGTGTGCCTACCAAGAGTTTGCTCTACTGCGCCAAGCAGTATGCAGGCGCACTGCATGGCAAGGACTATGGCGTTTCGTGCGAAAACGTATCGTTTGACCATGCCGCTGTCATCGACCGCAAGAACAAGGTCGTCAAGACCCTTGTCGGCGGTGTCGGCTTCACGATGAAGTCGCACAAGGTCAAAGTCTATAACGCAAGCGGCAAAATCCTCGGCAAAAACGCCGCGGGCAAGTTTGAGATTGCTGCAGGCAGCGATACCATTTCCTGTGACCGCTTGGTCATCGCAACGGGCTCTGTTGCGGCTGTGCCGCCCATCCCCGGCGTCAAAGAAGGTCTTGCAAGCGGTTTCGTCATGACCAACCGCGAAATCCTTGACCTCAAGGAGCTTCCCAAGACGCTCGTGTGCATCGGCGGCGGCGTCATTGGTCTTGAAATGGCTTGCTACTTTGCAACCGTCGGCGTGAAGGTCATCGTCATCGAAATGATGAACAAAATCGCCGGCCCGACCGACCCCGAAATCTGCGACATCCTCATGAAAACCTACAAGAAGCTCGGCATGGAGTTCAAACTCTCGGCAGGTGTCAAGTCCGTGGAAAACGGCAAGGTCATGTATGAAGATGCCGAAGGCATGCA
>JAZUCN010000134.1:0-2645 GCA_045639205.1 Oscillospiraceae bacterium
CTTCGTAAATCGCACGCCCAAGCGTGTGTCCGCGCATCGTTTCAATGACCGCATGGCAGTCCACACCTGCACAAAAGCCGGGGCCTACGCCAATGACCATTGGCGCATCAGTGATTTTCGTGCCAAGATTGCGCTTGGCAAGAATCGCATCGACGAGTGCATCGGGCTTCAGCCATTGCAAACACGCCGCCTGCGCATCAGCCAGCACGGGAATCTGCCCGCTTCTCAAAGCCTCGCACACCTGCGCTTCGCTTTCCGCGCGCACCGCCGTCACATCTTCGACCTGTACTTTTCCCAACACGATCGCCTGCGAGAAACAAACCGTTCGGCGGATAGAGGTCGGTTTCTCGAGGTCGGTCATCACAACCTGCATGCGCGCGCGATGAAGCCGCAGAGCAATGCCCGTTGCCAAATCGCCAGCGCCACGAATCAATACAAGCATATTGCGTTTCCTTTCTGTAATGCACCCATGCACACTGGACACGAGAGCCGCTTGGCAAGGTCTTTTCCGAGCGCCTGCTCGCGTTCCGTATCCACCTGATTGAGAAATACCCGATCGTACAGAGCCTCGAATTGCAGATGCGCCGCCACCAATTGCGGCGTCGCAATCTCATCTTCCCGCACGCCCAAATTCTGCGCAAAAATCTCCGCGCGATGCACAGCCTCTCGGATGGGCTTGCCCAAACCCGACAAGCCAACCACGCAGATGACCTGATTTGCCCCCTGCGGAATCACAGGCTCATGCGCCGCGTGCGCCTTAAGAGGCATCCGCTTCGCGCCATCGGCTTCCACAAGTACATAATCGGCAAATTCCGCGAGTTTTGCAATTTCCGTCTGCGGGGCGGAGAGTTTGCCCTCCTGCGTCGGCGTTCCCACGCAGATAAGGCTGTGTTTACGCAAAGCCGTTTCAATTTCATCATCCGTGACCCAGGGCATATCAGGCGGAAAAATCTTCGTTGTGGTGCAAACGATCACGCGCGCGCATTTCGACAGTTCCTTGGCAAGAGCTATAATCAGGCTCGTCTTTCCGCCGCTTCCAATCACAGCCGTAATGCCTTTTTCCACCTGCAAAAGCCGCGCCAGTTCCATCGTGTGCACCTCCTTCGCTATTCTAATTTTAGAATAACACACCGCGAAAAAAAGGTCAATCCGCCAGGCGGTTGACACATTCCAATCTCGCATATTATAATGATTTCATGGAAAAGAATTTACACCCTGTATTGACTGTCCGCGTCTTTCGTGATGAAAAATGCTTTGGCCCGGGCATCGCGACACTGCTTCGCAAGGTGCGTGAGCATCGCTCATTGCGCGCCGCCGCCCAGTCCATCGGCATGGCATACTCCAAAGCGTGGACGATTCTGAAAACCTGCGAGAGCCATTTGGGGTTCAAACTGCTCCATTCCACCACCGGCGGCAAACACGGAGGAGGTGCAACGCTGACGCCGGAAGCAGAAGCCATCTTATCTGCCTACGAGGCATACTGCAGTGAACTCCGCACCTACGGCACCCGCCTGTTTGAAGAAAAATTTGAGCAATTCCTATGATAAACCACCGACATCCCTGTCGGTGGTTTTCCTTTCCCCTGTCCGACTCATACCGCCTCTTTTATGTGCATAGTCTGTAATACATGCACAGCTTGGAGGTGTCCACATGACAGACGATCTGGAAAAACGCGCGCAGGAACTTGCTGTGTACATTATCGAAAACCGCACCACCATCCGCGATGCGGCCAAACAATTCGGTGTTTCCAAATCTACAGTACATAAAGATTTGTCCGAGCGGCTTGAACGCTGTAACGGACCTCTGTATATACAGGTCAAACAGATTCTCGACATCAACAAAGCCGAGCGCCACATCCGCGGCGGCATCGCCACCAAAAACAAGTATAAATCCATCAAATGATACGCATCCCGACCCTTTTCGGGTCGGGTTTTTGTTCAATATTGCTAAAAATTTTTTAGTTCGGCAAAAATTTTTTTAGAAAATGTATTGATTCTTCCTTTTTTAGGGTATATACTATAGTCAGAGAAAACACAAAAACCACGAACGAATTAGGAGGCATGCATGATGAAATACGATCGCACATTTAATTTCTCCGCAGGCCCGGCCATGATGCCCGAGCCCGTTCTTGAAGAAATCCGCGACGAAATGATGAACTACCGCGGCAGCGGTATGTGCGTCATGGAGATGTCACACCGTTCGAAGGTGTTCCAGCAGATCGTTGACGAAGCCGAGCAGGATCTGCGCGAACTGATGGGTATCCCCGACAACTATAAGGTGCTGTTCATCCAGGGCGGTGCCACCCTGCAGTTCTCGATGATTCCGATGAACCTGATGAAAAACGGCAAGGCCGTCTACATCGAAACCGGCGCCTGGTCGAAGAAGGCAATCGCCGAGGCGAAGAAAGTCGGCGAAGTCATCGTCGCCGCATCGTCGAAGGATAAGAATTACACCTATATCCCCGACTGCTCTGACCTTGACATCCCCGAAGATACCGACTATGTCTACATCTGCGAAAACGAGACCATCCATGGCGTCACGTGGCAGACGCTTCCGAACACCAAGGGCCACGTCCTGGTTTCCGACCAGTCGTCGATGTTCCTCTCGAAGCCCTGCAATGTCTCGGATTACGGCATGATCTACGC
>JAZUCN010000135.1:0-1650 GCA_045639205.1 Oscillospiraceae bacterium
TTTGGAGCGGGTGACGAGGCTCGAACTCGCTACCTCCACCTTGGCAAGGTGGCGCTCTACCGGATGAGCTACACCCGCATAATGGTGCCTCCGGTCGGAGTCGAACCAACGACACACGGATTTTCAGTCCGTTGCTCTACCAACTGAGCTACAGAGGCATGTCGAGGCGAGTTTTCACTCGCCTCAATCACATTATGGCGACCCGGAACAGACTCGAACTGTCGACCTCCAGCGTGACAGGCTGGCGTGCTAACCGGCTGCACCACCGGGCCAAATGATGGTGGAAAGTACAGGGCTCGAACCTGTGACCCCCTGCTTGTAAGGCAGGTGCTCTCCCAGCTGAGCTAACCTTCCATTCCACGCGCCGCATCTCTGCGACGGGTGTTATTATACACAAGGGTCCGTTATTTGTCAAGTATTCTTTTGCAAAAATTTATACAGAATTTTTTTACAGCGAATCAAGGATATTTTGCAGGTTTTCGGGTGTAAAATCGTAGATTTCATCGCAGAACTGGCAGTCGATGTGGATGGTCTCCCCACTCTCGATCATCTCGGTGAGTTCTTTTTTTCCAAGGCTGATGAGCGCCGCCGTCACGCGCTCGCGGCTGCAGTAGCACCGATACTCGATTTCGGATGTTTCCAGAATCTCAAGTTCAAAGTCCTGCATCACTTTTTGAAGCATCTGCGCCGCATCAAGACCTGCATCCATCATCGTCGTGACAGCACCTGCCTTGTTGATGCCTTCTTCAATTTTGTCAATGACATCCTCGGGCGCACCCGGAAGCAGCTGAATGATATATCCGCCTGCCGCCTTGACGCTCTGATCGACATCGATCAGCACGCCCAGTGCGCACGCCGTCGGAATCTGTTCGCTCTGCACGAAATAACTTGCGATATCCTCGGCAATCTCACCCGTCATAAGCGGCACACTTCCGACATACGGCTCTTTCATCCGAAGGTCACGGATAACCGTCAGCATACCCTCTGTGCCGACAGCCGCGCCCACATCGAGTTTGCCGCGATACTTTTCAAGCAGGCTGATCTGCGGATTGTCCACATAACCACGGACGTTTCCCTCGTAGTCCGAAACCGCGAGGATCGTGCCCAACGGACCGCCGCCCTTAAACTGCAGGGTAATCGAGCCGTCCTTGGTTTTTATCATATTGCCCATCATCGAGGCGGCCGCCAAAACGCGTCCAAGCGCCGCGGTTGCCGTGGGCAGGGTCTTGTGAATCTGACGCGCGCGTTCGGTCAACTGCGCAGTCGAAACGGCAACGGCATTGACGAATCCGTCCTTGGTCATTGCGCGTACAAGTTGGTCTTTCATACTTACTCCTTTTGAGCCGCAAACCAGATTCGCAGCTCATCGTCGTTGGGTTTGCGCAGTACGCGGTCGCCGTACTGCTGAATCTTGCAGAATCCCGCATCGCGCAGATATACTTCGAGTTCTTCAGGCATATAGCAATACTCCGTATGCTCCTCCGAACTGCGTAGCCACGCATCGTCATCCTGCCTGCAGAACAAATCCACACCGTAATGGCAGAGTTTTGTCTTTTCGCAGAACTCCACGCGCCATGTGCAGAAGGTGTCCTCATCCTCATCAAGGAACACCTGCCCGTCCATCATGCGGAACTTATGCGGGGCGTTGAT
>JAZUCN010000136.1:0-2263 GCA_045639205.1 Oscillospiraceae bacterium
GTGTGGCGGCCGCTTCTTTTGAGCAGGTCAGCTCGGGCGGGCTCAAACTGGCAGACAATGTGACGCTGACAAGCGGCACGCTCGTGCGCGAAGCGCGCGGCGAGAATGTTATTGTGCGTGAAAACATCCTGGAGTATGAGCAGGATAAGGACGTCTGGCCGATGGTCATGTACGGCAAGACGCTCTATGGCCGCAGTACGATGAGCCAAATCGCAAAGTATCTTGACGATGCGGATCTGACACTCGTTGCAGGCGTCAACGGCTCGTTCTTCGATATGAACAACGGCATTCCGTACGGCCTGATTGTCACCGACGGCATTCTGCGCTCGAGCGGCAATGTTTCCTCCGTCGGCTTCTATGATGACGGCACCGCTATCATCGGCACGCCCGAACTTGAAATTGCGATGGAAACGCCCGACGGACAGAAAACACAGATTTTCTACAACAAGGCGCTGACCAAGAGTAACGGCATTGGGCTTTACTCTGCAGACTATGACGCGACGACGAAGAATACCCTCGATGCCTATCATGTCATCCTCCAGCCCGTCAGCCAGGACGAGGCGGTTTTGAAACTCGACGATGAGCTGACCATGGAGATGGTCGGTATGGTCGAAGGACGCGCCTGCGGCATTGCCGAGGGCACATTCGTGCTGTCGATCGCGAAAGACACCATCTACAGCACCGCGCTTCGCAATATGCGCGATTTGGAAATCGGCGACCGCATCACTGTGACGGTTTCCGTTGACCGCGATTGGGAGGATGTCGTCTACGCCTGCGGCGGCGGCGATTTGTTGGTTGACGATGGCGAAGTGTGCGAGGAATTTACCCTCAACACCGCGGAAAAGACTGCCGCTCGCACCGCGGTTGGTCTGAAGTCCAATGGCGAGTTGGTACTGTATACGGCAGACGGCTCGAACGGCTCGGAGGGCATGACGCTTGAAGAACTTGCAGAGCGCATGATAGAGCTTGGCTGCCGCACCGCGCTGAACCTTGACGGTGGCGGTTCGAGCACGATGGGCGCGATTTACCCGGGCTATGAATCGGCTTCGACGGTCAACACCCCCGAAGATGGCGAACTTCGTCCCTGCGCAAACTTTATTTACCTCGTGCGTAAGACCCCCAAGCAGGCAAAGGATGCCGAGCATCTGTATCTGTATCCGTATCACACGGCAATTTTGCGCGGCACATCGATTTCGCTGAACATCCGCGCGGTTGACGCAAACTATATGCCCGCCGATGTCCCCGAGGAACTGAGTTTCAGCGCGATGGGCGGCACGATTACCGAAGATGGCGTCTTTACCGCAACGATGCAGGGCAAGAAGGCCTCGATTGATGTCGAGGGCGGCGGCGCGAAGGGCACGGTCGAACTGCAGGTCATTGACGAGCCGACCGAAATTGAACTGAAAAAAGAGGGTGCAACGAGCACCTTTACCAAGGCGATTCTGGCAGGCGGCAGTAAGACCGAACTGACCGTTGAGGCAATGTTCAACGGCATGAAGGTCGCGGCGCAGGATTCTTGCTTCGAGTGGGAAGTCAGCGAAGAAATCGGCACCATTTCCGAGCAGGGCACCTTCTACGCCAAGGAACTTGCCACGGCAACAACGGGCGAGATTACCGTGCGCTGTGGCGATGCCGAAGCGACGGCAGAAATTACGGTCAGCCCCGCCAATCCCTTTGCCGATACCAAGGGACATTGGGCGGCAGATTTCATTAACAGCCTGTACTTTGACGGCGTGCTCGCGGGATCTACGGGCACTGACGGCAAGAACTATTACCGCCCCGATGCTTCGATGACCCGTCAGGAGTTTATCGTGGCGCTGATGCGCTTCTTGCATGTTGATCCGACGCAGTACGCCGACACCGACCTTCCGTTTGATGACGAGGCGCAGATCGCCTCGTGGGCAGAAGACGCGGTGAAAGCGGCGTATGCTCTGGAATATGTCGGCGGCTCGAAGGTTGCAAACAAACTCTATGTTAAGCCGACCTCGACCATCTCGCGTCAGGAGGCCATGGTGATCCTCGCAAGAGCGATGGGCATTGACGAAGACGGCGATGAGGATGTGCTCGAGCAGTTCTCCGACCATGCAAGCGTCGGCTCTTGGGCCCGCACAGCGCTTGCCGCGATGGTAGAAGAAGAAATCATTGCAGGCTCGAACGGCAAACTCAATCCCACAGGCAATGTCAAGCGCGGCGAGGTCGCGAAGATGCTCTACATGATGCAGAGCCTGTAACAAAACACAAAACACCCCGATGCGCCGCATCG
>JAZUCN010000137.1:0-10292 GCA_045639205.1 Oscillospiraceae bacterium
GATCTTCTTCATTTCCTTGACGCCGCCGAGATACTTCTCAAGCTTTGCGATCTCGCCCTGATGCTTGATGACTTCCTTCTTCGGAAGCATTGCGAACGTGCCGTCCTCTTCCATCTTCTTCAGCTGAGCCAGACGGTCGATACGGGTGCGCATGGTGCGGAACTTGGTCAGCATGCCGCCGAGCCATCTTGCGTTAACTTAGTACTGGCCAACGCGCTCTGCTTCTTCCTTCATTGCGTCCTGTGCCTGCTTCTTGGTGCCGACAAACAGGATGTTCTGACCGTTAGCAGCCAGCTCACGAACGAAAGCGTAAGCTTCTTCGAGCTTCTTTACGGTCTTCTGCAGGTCAATGATATAGATACCATTGCGCTCGGTGTAGATGTAGGTTGCCATCTTGGGGTTCCAGCGTCTGGTCTGGTGGCCGAAGTGGACACCGGCTTCCAGCAGCTGCTTCATGGATACGACTGCCATAGTGTTTTTTCTCCTTTTGTTTTTACCGCCACGCCGATCATCTCTTACGCCCACCCGAGGGCACAGAGCGAAAGATCTCGCCGTGTGTGGTTTGATAATGTCGTCGGGTCAAAGCCCAACGCCTTGACATTATACTGGATTTATCGCTGTGATGCAAGCACTTTTTTGCAAAAATATCAAGTTTTTTCAATAAAAAACGCCTTTTCTTTTACAGGGAACACGCCACTGTGTCGCAAGACCGTCCACCAGGACGATATCCTCCCCCACTTTGCGCACACATTGCCATGGAATCACATAATCGTCCTGCCTGCCAAACAGACCTAAAAATCGGCAAGGTCCCGGGATGATCAGCGCACAAATCCGACCCGACGGCTGTTCAAAAATCAAATCACTCACATAGCCAAGCCTGCATCCTTCGCACACATGAATAACTTCCTTGTTCCGAAGCTCCGAAAATCGGCTCTGCATCCGCACCCCTCCTGCATAGACTCGCTGTCCTACAATCTATGCAGAAAGTGCATCCATCATGACACCGAAATCGACCTGCGAATCGACGAGAGCGCATTTTTCTCCAAACGTGACACCTGCGCCTGTGAAATGCCTACCTGCTCCGCAACCTCCATCTGTGTCTTTCCGTCGTAAAACCGAAGCGCTAAAATCCGCTTCTCCCTGTCCGATAATCCGCTGATTGCTTCACGTAGCGCAATGTGCTCTATCCAACGCTCATCGGTATTCTTGCTGTCGCGCACCTGATCCATCACTGTAAGCGGATCGCCACCATCAGAGTAGACAGGCTCATGCAGAGAAACAGGCGCGGTAATGGCATCAAGCGCCTCGACAACCTCCTCGAGCGGAATCTGCAATTCATCTGCCATCTGCTGATGCGTCGGCTCTCGCCCCGTCCGACTGATGAGCGCTTCTTTACACTGCAAAACACGATACGCTGTGTCGCGCACCGAGCGGCTGATGCGAATCGGGCTGTAATCACGCAAATATCTGCGAAGTTCGCCCGCGATCATCGGCACACCATAAGTGGAAAAGCGCACATCTTTTGTCGTGTCAAAATTCGCTATTGCCTTAAGAAGTCCAATGCACCCAACCTGAAATAAATCATCGGGATTCTCACCCCTGCACAAAAACCGCTGAATGACCGAGAGCACAAGTTTGAGATTCCCCTCCACAAGCCTCTGCCGTGCATCCAAATCCCCTGCCTGCGAAAGCTTAATCAATCGCATCATCTCATCGTTGGACAGCGTTTTCAATTTTCCTGTGTTTACGCCGCTGATTTCTACTTTTCCCTGCATGAAATACCTCCGTTCTCATACCGTCAGTATTTCCCGACACATGCATTTGATACCGCAAAAAGCAAAAATCTGCCGCACGGAAGCGAGCGGCAGATCATTTTCAACTTTTTATGCAATTTTCGTCCGATTTCGGTTGACAGTAACAAAATAATTCTGTCGACGTAATCAAACAGTTACACCACTTTGTAACTATTTTTCACCCAAAAACATTCATTCAGCACCCTGTGGATATTTCGTGGATAATGTGGATATTTCTTGATAATCAAAAGTTTTTCACATTATCCACAGGTTTATCCACAGGAACTTTTTTCGGATTTTGAAACTATTATGTCACAATTTTATTTACATAACGCTTTTGAACTTTATGACAGAAAATATGACACATCCTCCATGTTAAGCCCCCGATGCAGTGCCAAATTGAGTCCATATCCGATTAATTTTCCTAATTCTGGCACTTTGGCATCAATATCCCGCGGCGTAATCATCATCCCTTCGTCCGCATCCATCACCGTCGGCACACCGATGGCAATCACAGGCGCGCCCAGCGTCGACTCATTAAACGCCGCACGGCTGTTGCCGACACCCGACCCGGGCACAATCCCCGTGTCCGTCAACTGTATCGTCCTGCAAAGGCGGCTTTTATCAGACGATGCCAAAGCATCAATGACGACGATCAAATCCGGTCTTAGATCCTGCGCCAACGCTCGCACAATCTGCGCGCTCTCCATTCCAGTTGTACCCAGAACGCCGGGGCCAAACGCACTGACGCACCGAAAACTCGGAAGCACCGCGCGCAAATGCCGCGTTACAATGATGTTTTTAAGGCTTAACGGACCAATGGCGTCAGGCGTAATCGCCTCGTTACCGAGCCCAATAATGAGCACCTGTTCGTATCCATCAACCATTGCGCGCAGTTCCTGCGCCAAAGCCTGCACCGTGCGGTCAAAAGCCGCCTGTTCGCGCCTGCAAAGCGCATCAATCTCCAATGTCAGATATGTTCCAATCGGCTTATGCAGCTGTTCAGCGCCTCTCTCATCGAGAATTTTCACCGTAGTCACATGGATGCCTCTGCGTTCTCGTTCTCGTACTGAAACACCCGCAAGTTCCGTCTGTGTGCCATTTTTTTGCTGTAAAAACTCTCGTTCTTCCAGCGCAAGATCTGTTCGGATGCCCATAAATATTCACCTCACAGCTATTGTGCGAGTGATTTTTCCTGATTATGCGAAATTTTTTGGAAATTCTCAAAAAAAAGGATTGATTTATTTGAATTGTGCAGTTATAATGTCTATCTGCATGGGACAAAATGGTGTTCCGCAAAGCTTTCAGAGGAGGTGTAGTCATGCCCAACATTAAGTCTGCCAAGAAGAGAGTTCTGGTCTCCAAGGTAAACAACGAGCGCAATAAGATGGCGAAGTCCGTTTTGAAAACTTCTCTGAAGAAGTTTGACGCTGCTGTTGCAGAAGGCAACCAGGAGCAGGCCAACAGCGCTTACACGGCTGCTGTGAAGTCCATCGATAAGGCTGTCAGCGATGGTATCATCCACAAGAACAACGCTGCGCGCAAGAAGAGCAGCATCACGCTCAAGCTCAACAAGATGGCGTAATGAAAGAATTATCCCCTCCGACTCTGTCGGAGGGATTTTTCATTTTATGCGTGCATTTTTATATAGAATTGTTATAATGAAAAAAACGGAAAGGAGTGAAATCATGGCGCTCGGTCTGCAAAGTCCTGTCACGGAACTCAAAGGCATCAAAACCGTACGGCAAAAACAGTTAGAAAAACTTGGCATCCGCATCCTGCATGACCTTTTAAGTTTCTTCCCGCGTACCTATGAAGACCGCACAAAGCTCGTGCGTATCTGCGACTTGATTCCCAATGAGCCTTCCTGCTTTGAAGCCATGGTCATCTCCACACCGAGAACCTCGCGCATCCGCAAGGGCTTGCAAATTACCAAACTGCAGGTCGCGGACGAAACGGGCAAACTCGCGCTTACCTATTTCAATCAGCCCTATGTTGCGGATAACCTGCATTACGGCGAGAGTTACCGATTCTATGGAAAGCTGAGCGCTGACGGCTCTTTGCAGATGCAAAACCCGACCTTCGAGTCTGAGAGCGCAGCAGGCACAACAACAGGCCGCCTCTTCCCTATCTATTCTCTAACCGAGGGACTTTCCAATAACACCATGATTAAATCCATCGAGCAGGCCATCGACGCCTGCCTCGATGATTTGCCCGAGTTTCTTCCGCTTCCCATTCGCCAGCAGTATAACCTCTGCTCGGTGCAGGAGGCATACCGCTCGATTCATAACCCGCGCGATTATTTCGCCCTCGAGCGGGCAAGAACACGCCTTGTCTTTGAAGAGTTCTTTTTGCTCTCGGCAGGTCTTGGACTTCTGCGCGCAGGCAGAACTGACCAAACCGTCCCGCCTATGAACTGCGGCTGTGTAGACTCTTTTATCCATTCGCTTCCCTACGCGCTTACAAACGCGCAAAGGCGCACGATTGACGAGATCTGTGCCGACCTTGCATCAGGCATTCCCATGAACCGCCTTGTGCAGGGTGATGTCGGCTGCGGCAAGACCGTTGTCGCGGCGGCGGCAGCGTTCTGCGCCATTCAAAACGGCAAGCAGGCGGCATTCATGGTGCCGACAGAAATTCTCGCAGAGCAACACTACGCCTCGCTGTCGAAGATGCTCGAACCCTTTGGCATCCGAACCGTGCTTCTTTCGGGCGCACTCACTGCCGCGCAAAAACGCGCCGTGAAAGAGCAAATCGCAGACGGGACCGCGCAGCTCGTCATCGGCACGCATGCGCTTTTTACAAACGATGTCGCATTTTCAGATCTTGCACTGGTCATCGCTGACGAACAGCACCGCTTCGGTGTTGCCCAGCGCGCGGCACTTGCCGCCAAAGCATCCCAGCCTCATCTGCTCGTCATGTCCGCAACGCCCATCCCGCGCACGCTTGCCCTGATTGCCTACGGAGAACTCGATATCTCCGTCATCGGTGAGCTGCCCCCTGGAAGGCAGAAAATCGACACCTTCCTCGTAGGCGAAGATATGCGCAAGCGCATCAATGCTTTTATTGCCAAGCAATGTGCCATGGGCGGACAAGCCTATATTGTCTGCCCCGCAGTCGAGGAGAGTGAGATGGAATCGCTCAAATCCGTTGAGGTTTGGGCGCAGACGCTACAGATGGCGGTCTTCCCCGACCTTCGTGTGGGGCTTCTGCACGGCAAAATGAAAGCAGTGGAAAAAGATGCCGTCATGGCGCAGTTCTCCGCACACGAACTGGACATCCTCGTTGCCACCACCGTCATTGAGGTCGGTGTTGATGTGCCAAACGCCACTTTGATGGTCATTGAAAACGCTGACCGCTTTGGTTTGAGCCAATTGCACCAGTTACGCGGCCGCGTCGGCAGAGGAGAAATGAAATCCTACTGTGTCATGTTCAGTTCCAACCAAAATCCCGACACGCGCGAGCGCCTGCAGACCATGTGCCAAACAAACGACGGCTTTGTCATTGCGCAAAAAGACCTCCAACAGCGCGGACCCGGCGATTTCTTCGGAAGCCGCCAGCACGGACTTCCCCTCATCCGCGCCGCAGGATTGGAAATGGATATGCAGACACTCGAACTTGCAAGACAGGCCGCGAGTGAATACCTGGCCGATGGCTGGCAGAAGAAAAAGGAATTTGCGCCGCTTCTTTCACGCGTGCAAATGCTCTTCTCCAACGGCGAAATTTGCCTCAACTGATACATAACTGAAGTGCCGCGTACATAGGTTTAGTACGCGGCATTTTATTTTGTCAGGAGGCATGCCATGACAGACTATTATTCCTCTTATTTTCTTGGCGCTAATTCTGCCAAGGGCTTTTATTCCCTCTACGATCATTTCATCAATCCCGAGCAGGACTTTATCTGGGTCATCAAGGGCGGTCCCGGATGCGGAAAATCCACCTTTATGAAGCGCGTGGCGCAGTCGGCAGAAACAATGGGCCTGGATGTGGAGTATGTGCTCTGCTCGGGTGACCCCGACTCGGTCGACGGCATCTATATCCCCGCATGGAAAACCGCCTATGTCGATGGCACAGCGCCTCATGTGCAGGAAGTCGCCGTTCCTGCCGCGGGCGGTGCGTACCTGGACCTCGGACGATTCTACGACAGGCAACCGCTTTATAAGAAAAAGGAAAAAATCATGCAACTGATGCGTGATTATCGCGCCATTTATCACGAAATTTATGAGATTTTAAACGATTTTTCTCCAAAATCGCAAAATAATCACCCCTCTTGGAGGCGGTGCGCAACCATAAAAACCCGCTTTTACCGCGCCATCACCTGCAAGGGCTTACTCAATTTATATCCGCGCAGAACGAGCATGCTCGCGCGCGATGCGGCAGATGAACTCGCGCAGGCGGCTGTCGAGGTTGGTCAAAGGGTCATTGATGTGCGTCATCCGCTCTTCCCTGATATTACGGAAGCGATTTACCTGCCTTCTGCGCAGGCACTCTACCGCATTGACTGTGAAGAGGATGATGCAACACTCCGCGCCGCGGCGGCAATCGTCTGCCCGATGCTTGCTCGCGCAAAAGCCTTGCACGACGAGCTCGAAGCGGTCTACAACCCCTATGTAAACTTCAGCGCCGTGAGCAACTTGTCACAAAAACATATCGAAATGCTGAAATCGGAAAATATCGGATTGTAACGGCGCAAAAAAAGATGTATAATAGATGAGAAATTTGAAATTACAACCGCACGGAGGATAACTTCATGAAAAAACCGATTGTACTTGTGATTATGGACGGTGTTGGCCGCGGCGACGGCGGCAGTGGCGATGCCGTCAAGGTAGCATCCACCCCGACGCTCGACAAGCTTCTCGCAGATTGCCCCCATGCTTGGCTCAAGGCCCACGGCACTGCCGTTGGTCTTCCCAGCGACGAGGACATGGGCAACTCCGAAGTCGGCCACAACGCTCTTGGCTGTGGTCAGGTCTATGCACAGGGCACAAAGCTCGTTGGTGAGTCGATTGCAAACGGCAAGCTCTTTGCCTCGAAGGCATGGAATTCCCTCACGGACAACTGCCTGCAGAACAACAAGGCTCTGCACCTGCTTGGTCTGCTGTCCGACGGCAATGTCCACTCGAACATCAGCCATCTGATTTCCCTTGTGAAAAAGGCACGCGAGATGGATATCGCGCGCGTTTACTGCCACATCCTGCTCGACGGCCGTGATGTTCCCGCAACGTCCGCTCTTGAGTATGTCGAACAGCTTGAAACTGTTTTGACAACATTGTGCGATGACACGCATGAATACAAAATCGCATCCGGCGGTGGCCGTATGTGCATCACCATGGACCGCTATGAAGCCAACTGGGGCATGGTTGAAAAGGGTTGGCGCACCCATGTGCAGGCTGAAGGCCGTCAGTTTGCTTCTGCCAGCGAAGCAATTGAAACCTATCGTGCGGAAAATCCCGGCATGATCGACCAGGATCTGCTGCCGTTTGTTGTCGCAAAGGACGGCAAGCCCGTTGCAAAGATCGAAAACGGTGACAGCGTCATCCTCTTCAACTTCCGCGGCGCCCGCGCGCAGGAAATCTCCCTCGCCTTTGACCGCAAGGACTTTGACAAGTTTGACCGCGGCGATTACACGGGCGTTCTGTTTGCCGGCATGCTCCAGTATGACGGTGACCTCAACATTCCCGAAAACTATCTCGTTGAGCCGCCCGCAATCGAGAACACGCTGACAGAAGTGCTCTGCAAGGCAGGTGTCCGCCAGTATGCACTGAGCGAAACGCAGAAATATGGGCATGTGACCTATTTCTGGAACGGCAACCGCTCCGGCAAGGTCAGCGAAGAACTCGAAGACTACGAAGAAATCCCCTCCGACATCATTCCGTTTGACCAGGCGCCCGCCATGAAGTCTGTGGAAATCACTGAGAAGATGCTCTCGGCTATGGAATCGGGCAAGTATGACTTCCTGCGCTGCAACTTCCCCAACGGCGACATGGTTGGTCACACTGGTGTAATGGAAGCTGTTGTAACGGCTATGGAATGCGTCGACGCAGGTCTTGCAAAGATTCTCGAGGCGGCTGACCGTCTTGGCTACACTGTGCTCGTCACGGCTGACCACGGCAATGCAGACCAGATGACCGAAACCAAGAAGGGCAAGACTTCTGTCCGTACCGCGCACTCTTTGAACCCCGTCCCCTTCATTATCTATGATAAGGAAACCGAGTACAAAGTTCTCGATGGCGAATACGGCCTTGCAAACGTCGCACCGACGGTTGTTAAAATGATGGAACTTGAAGCACCCACCTGCTGGGAAGCAAGCATGATTTAAACTGCATAAGCTCGAACAGCAGACCGGCACCCTTCGGTCTGCTGTTTTGCTTACACACATTTTATACTTGTATTTTCCGCCAAAATAGGATAGAATAGTTCCAACTGTGGATCAGATTCTCGGTAAAGGAGGCAATAATATGATTCAGCAGAAAAACGAATTTGGTGTTATTGCTGTCGACAGTGATGTTTACACCAATATCGCAGGCTATGCCGCAACCAACTGCTTCGGCGTCAAGGGAATGGCTGTACGTTCCATGACTGACGGTCTGGTGCATTTGCTCCGAAAAGAAGCCATGAGCAAGGGCGTGAAAGTCACGTTCCACGAAGAGAACGAGATTTCCATCGACCTGCACATTATGATTGACAAGGGTATCAATATCCCTGCAATCTGCGCTTCGATTATCAGCGAAGTTCGCTATAACGTCACAAAAACAACCGGCACTAAAGTGCGTGCTGTAAACGTCTTTGTGGATTCCATTACGACTGCATAAAGCGCACACGGAGGTATTGAGTTTTGAAACAAACGATTGACGGCGCTTCTTTTCGTCGCCTGATTATCAGCGCAGCGGCTGCCATTGAAAATAACAAGCAGCGCATCAACGAATTGAACGTCTTCCCTGTTCCCGACGGCGATACAGGCACAAACATGGGCATGACTATGAATGCTGCCGCTGCTGATTTGAAGAAAGCCGACGAGCCGATTCTTACCAAGGCTGCTGATATTGCCGCCTCTGCCCTGCTTCGTGGCGCAAGAGGCAATTCAGGCGTTATCCTCTCGCTTCTGTTCCGTGGCTTCTCCACATCATGGAAAGGCTTGACCGAAGCAGACGGCAAAGATTTTGCCCTGGCGCTCGCAAACGGTGTTGAGGCCGCCTACAAGGCTGTTATGAAGCCTGCAGAAGGCACGATTCTCACTGTTTCTCGCCTGACCGCCGCTTCTGCAGAAGAACTGGCGGAAGAAGACTGCGGCATTGAATACGTTCTGACAAACGCCATCAAGACCGCAAAATCCGCACTGGATAACACCATCAACCAGAACCCTGTTCTGAAAAAAGCAGGCGTTGTTGACGCAGGCGGCATGGGCTTTTTGGTTATTCTTGAAGCAATGCTCTCGAGTCTGCAGGGTAACGACATTGTCGCAAACGAGCAGCCGCAGAGTGAAGCGCGTGAGTCGGCGAACTTCTCCGATTTCTCGGATGAAGACATTACCTTCTCGTACTGCACCGAATGCATTGTTTCGCGCGAGAATGACAAGGACCCCGAACTGCTTCGCGCGTTCTTGGCAGAGCTCGGCGATTCTCTGGTGCTTGTAGCGGATGATGAAATCATCAAAATCCACGTACATACGGATCATCCCGGTCTTGTGTATGAGGAAGCGCTCACCTATGGCTCGTTCCTGACGACGAAAGTTGAAAACATGCGCCTTCAGCATACGGAAAAGGTCGTCTCAGAAGAAGAGCGCGATGTGGCTGAAGCTCCTGCAGAGCCCGAAAAGCTCTATGGCAGTGTTGCTGTTTGCGCAGGCGCGGGTCTTGCAAGCGTATTCCGCGATCTTGGTGTTGATGTCATCGTCGAAGGCGGTCAGACCATGAACCCCTCGACCGAGGACATTCTCAGCGCGATTGAAAAGACACCTGCACAGATCGTTTTCGTTCTGCCGAACAACAAGAACATCATTATGGCCGCCGAGCAGGCCGCATCTATTGCAGAAAAGCAGGTCGTTGTCGTTTGCACCAAGACCGTTCCGCAGGGCATCACCGCAATGCTGAACTTTGATCCGGATGCGGATGTGGAAACCAACACGCAGGCGATGACCGATTGTCTTGACTCCGTCATGACGATGCAGATCACCTATGCCGCTCGAGATTCCGACTTTGACGGCTATGAAATTCATGAGGGCGATTATCTCGGTCTTTGCAACGGTGCCCTGCTTGGCACGACCCGCGAGATGGACGAGATGCTCACGCGCATTGCCGAGCGCATCGCGCAGGAAGAAAAGGAAATCGTCAGCGTCTTCTACGGCAGTGATATCTCCGAAGAACAGGCGGCGCACGCAGAAGAGATTCTCTCTAGTGCCCTCCCCGATGCAGATGTCAGCATTCTGTCGGGTGGTCAGCCGATTTATTACTATCTCATCTCTGCAGAATAAGAAAATCAAAAAGCGGACTGCTTATGCAG
>JAZUCN010000138.1:0-3198 GCA_045639205.1 Oscillospiraceae bacterium
CAGGGCATTTGCAGAAAATTGCTGTCTTTTGCGGAGGAGCACTTAAAAAAAGAGGGCGTTTCGTGCCTGCTTCTCGCGTGCGAGACGGAAGAACTTGCCCAAATGTACCGCAAAATGGGTTTTTCGGGCGCGCCGCTTGCGTATGAAGCGCCGCCGCGCGTTATGATGCAGAAAATTGACGCGCAGACTTATGGCGGTATGCGCGAGACGATTTTGCTTGATACCGAGCACGCGCGCTATACGCCCGCGCAACTGCGCCTGGCCTCGCGCGGTGCGGAATTTTACGCGCTTGCGGGCTTTGGCTGTGCCGCTGTGCGCACCTGCTCGGACGGCAAACGGCAGATTTTGGAGTGGCTGGAAATTGGAAAACCGCCTAAATCCGCGCCCTTTATGGCAAAAAAACTGGAAGACGGCGTGCAAACACCCTATTGCGCCTTTGCGTTTGATTAAAAAACATCCCCACCGAGAGGTGGGGATGTTTTCTTATTTCCCAAGCAGGCGGATGTCTTTTCCGCTGAACTGATACAGTTCGTACATGCCAAGCAGGCGCGAGGCGATTTGCGGAGAATAGCGCGCTTCAATCGCGCTGTCGGGCAGGTTCGACGAGATGATGGTCGGCTTGCCCTCCAAAAGGCGGGTATTGACCAACTGATACAGGGCAGACACCGTAAACTGCGTCGTCATCTCTGTGCCGAGGTCATCCAAAATCAGCAAATCGCAGGAAAGATACTTGCGCGTGAGCGCGGCATCATCTGCCGCACGGCCGAATTTCTCGTCCTCAAAGTCGGAGAAAACGCGACCTGCCGTTTCATAGACCACAGAGAATCCGCGGTCGGCAACCGCGCGTGCGATACACGCCGAGAGGAAGGTCTTGCCAAGACCCGTTGCGCCAAGCATCAAAATCGAGCCTGAGTCAAGGGAGAAGGTTTTCGCGTAATGCTGGGCGCGGCGAAGCGTATTTGTCATCAAATCGCGCGGGGCGATGCCAAGCACAGGGTCGGGTTGCGCGGGATACACATCCAGACGGAATTTATCAAAACTCTCTTTTCCCGTGCCAAGCAGGGAAGAGAGTTCTTTTTTCTGCTCCTGGCGGCAGAGCTCACTAAGGCACGAGCACATCACAGCGCCATTGTAGCCGCGACCGCCGCACTCGGAGCAAAATTCCGTTTCGCCCAACTCGTCGGGGTCAATATCGTGCGATTCCAAAAGCCACTCGCGCTCACGCTGTAGGGCGAGGTTTTCTTCTTTCAGACGGGCGATGGCATCGGCAGGGTCAAGACCGTTGCGGAAACTTGCCGCCATGACGCGCGCGCTGGTTGCGCGAAGTTCCATATCAATTTCGCGCAGACGCGGAAGCTGCTGATAGACCGCGGACTTTCTTGCCGCGTTTTCCTGCTCGTGGCGCGTGCGCTCTTCCTCCAGCCGCGCAAGCGCACGGCTGATAACCTGTTCAGAATACGCCATGCTCAGTCCTCCTCCTGTACAGGATTTGCCATCATCCGCGCAACGGCGCGCTTTGCAAAATCAGACAGTTCGCCGTCGTGCTTCTGATAGGTTCGCGCCTTGCTTTGCGGCGCGGCGGGCGCGCGGTCGCCGTCAGAAATCTGCGCAACCGTCAAAAGCCCTTTTTCATGCCAACTTTTGAGAATCGAATTCATGTACGGCCATTTAAGACCGCCTGTGTTCATGCAGGTTTTTTCATACGCGAGCGAGATGGCGTCGTCGGCAAAGCCCCACTCGAGCCACGTGCAGACGAATTTTTCCTCTGCGGCGGTCAGTTTGCGCTCGTCTAATTGAAGCAAATGACGGATGCGCGAAACGCCGCTTTGGCGGTTGAGTTGGCGCTGCATATACGCGGCGGCACTTTCAATCGTGTCGATGCCGTTGTCCGCCCAGCGATACGCCTCTTTTTCAATCATGCGCAGGCTCGGCAAACGGCTCACGCCGCGCGCGCGGTTACTTTCAATGCAGGCGTTGATGAGAATGGAAATCACATCGCCGGGCAAGCCCAAATAGCGGTAGATGCACAGCAGGATTTTCAGCTCTTCCGTTGAGAGCATCCTGCCAAGCCTGCGCTGTGCCTCGCCGACGATGGCGGGGAACTCGGCATTTGACGAAAGCTCACGCGTCACATCCAGCTCGGAGTAGACGGGCGCTTCCGTGCGCTCGATGATTTTCGCCTGCGGCTCGGGATACAGCCCCAACTGACGAAGCGAAGCCGAGGCGTAATCCATCTGCTTTGGCGTAAAGTGCAGTTGGTTCATTGCATCACTCTGCGGACGACCCGATGCAAAATACAGATATAACAGCGCCGCTTCGGGACATGCGGCCGCCAAAAGTTTTTGCAAATCCTGTGCGGGAATCGAAATATTCGGTTGATTCATGCAGCCGCTCCTTTCCCGAAACGCATCGTTTCGTGTGCTGTTTTGCCATTATAGCATACAAAAAGCGGCAAGGCAATGCAACTTTCGTTCCGCTTTGGCAGATTTTTCGCGGAAAAAGCGAGAAAGGTTTTCAAAAAACTAACATTTGCCCACTTTTCTTTTTGCCCTGTTTGCGGTACAATGTATGCGGAATACTTTGCGATTTGCGCAAACGACACCGAAAAGGAACGAAACTATGATTGAATTATTGTGCCCGGCAGGGTCGATGGAGGCACTGCGTGCCGCCGTACAGAACGGCGCGGATGCGGTCTACCTCGGATACGATGCGTTCAACGCCCGTATGGGCGCACATAATTTTTCCGTCGAGGAACTGCGCGAGGCAATCGTCTATTGCCATGTGCGCGGCGTGCGCGTACATTTAACGCTCAACACCCTCGTCTCCGACCGCGAGTTTTCGCACGCGGAAGAGGTCATCCGCACGGCTTCTCTGCTCGGCATCGACGCATTCATCGTGCAGGATTTGGGCGTGGCGAAACTTTGCCGCGAACTTGCGCCCGAGGTCGAAGTGCACGCATCGACGCAGATGAGCATCCACAGTTTAGACGGCGCAAAACAAGCCGCCGAACTTGGCATCTCGCGCGTGGTGCTCGCACGCGAACTTCCGCGCAGTGAGATTGCGCATATCTGCAAAAACAGCCCCGTGGAAACAGAAGTCTTTGTCCACGGCGCGCTTTGCATGTGCTACTCGGGTCAGTGCTATCTGTCGTCCGTCATCGGAAGACGAAGCGGCAACCGCGGCCAGTGTGCCCAGCCC
>JAZUCN010000139.1:0-1573 GCA_045639205.1 Oscillospiraceae bacterium
CCGCCTGTTTGACCTGCCCGGGTGTGTATTCGTACATCGGCGCTCCATACTTTGCAATCGCCAGCAAAATCACGCCTCTGCCGTGCGATACACCGATGCCCGTTGTAACATTGTGACCCCAGAACAATTCTTCCACTGCCACCGCATCGGGCTTGACTGTTTCAAGCAGCTGCGTCATATCGTCATAGAGCATCTCCAACCGCTTTTCAAATGTCAAAGTGGTCGGCGTTGTGATCGTGCCATAATTGAGCAGACGAAACGTCCCGTTCTGACTCTCGATGACCCCAAAACCCGTTGTCGCGTAGCCGGGATCAATTCCCAAAATCACCATATTTCCGCCTCAGAACTTTCCGAACGCAAGCCAGTAGCACGTGCCAAGAAACGCGAACACCACAACCGCCGTCAGTACCCACGCAAGAATGATCTGCGACTTGGGTCTGGGCGTATAACGCTCCTCAACCGCTTGTTCCTTCGCGCTCATCTGCTCAAGCTCTTCCCTGGTGTGATAGTTCTGCATGCCGTGCCCTCGTTTCGTAAAATCTCCCTGTATTATAACACACATTTTTGTCCTTGAATAGCGAAACTTTCAAATGTATAAATCCGCCTTTCCTGCCAAAACTAACATGAAAGGTGGGATTCTATGCTGATTACATTTTTTCGTGCCGTTTTGCTGTATCTTTCGCTCATTCTTGCCATCCGCCTCATGGGCAAGCGCCAGCTCGGCCAGATGGAGCCCAGCGAGTTTGTCGTCACACTGCTCATCGCAGACCTTGCGGCAGTTCCCATGCAGGATGTCGGCATTTCGCTCTTTGACGGACTTGTACCGATTTTCGTTGTGCTCTCCTTGGAACTTTTGCTCTCCGTGTGGATTTATTCCAGTGTCCGCGCGAGAAAATTCTTCTGCGGCAAACCTGTCATCTTGGTCGAGCATGGCAACCTTCTGCAAAAAAACATGGCAAAAACACGCATCAACGCCGATGAACTTTCCGAGCAATTGCGCCTGAACGGCATGACAGACCTCTCACAGGTCGCGTACGCGGTGCTGGAAACCAATGGTTCTATCAGTATCCTGCCCGAGGCGCAATATGCCCCCGCGGGCGCGAAGGACGCAGGCATACAGGTCGAACCCGCTGAGCTTCCTTTCACGCTTATCAATCGCGGCAAATTGCTCATGGAAAACCTCAAACTTTCAGGACGCGATGCTTCGTGGATAGAGGCGTTGCTCCAGCACCACAACTGTAGCATCCGCGATGTCTACCTGCTCACAGCAAGCCGCACAGGAAGTATCTATTTATCTATTCGCAAGGAGAACTGAAATGCGTCATATCGTCATTGCCATTGTCATTCTCGCGTTGTGTCTGTCCTTTGGCATCAGTTCGTGTGTGTTTCTGCGCGGTGCGATTGCAGAGCCCATCGGCAGCATTGAGCACGCCCGCACACTCATGCAAGACGGCAATACCATCGCCGCCTATCGCACCATTGCCGAAACCTTTTCCCTTTGGCGCTCACATGAGAGCATGTTTTCCATTCTCATCCGACACGACCAGACCGAGCAGATCGAGCAGCAGTTCCG
>JAZUCN010000140.1:0-4736 GCA_045639205.1 Oscillospiraceae bacterium
CCAAACTTCGCCACACCCCGTTAGCCTGATTATTATAGTGAAAAAGGTTGGGAATGTCAAGAGGAAAAGCATGCGATTTAAAAAGCTTGCATAAAGTGGTTTTGGAAGGTGATTTGCATGCGAAAAAAGTACAAAACAGTGGAGAGAATGCAAGAAATGCGTGCAGAAAGCAGATGCAGCAGATGGCTTTCGTCTGCTGTAGTTTTGCTTGCGGCAGGATTGCTTGGCTATGTGTGCAGTGTTTGCTGTCCGCAATTATCGACGCGCGCGCAGGCGATGTTTTCTGCCGCGAGGGACAACTGCGCAGTGCAGGCGTTTTCGTCTTTAAGTAGAGCCCTGAAAGACGGAGACAGTGTTGTCGAGGCTTTTGCGCAGACCTACCATGTCTTTGATGGGCAGATTTCTTGAGGTGCGCGCCGCGTTTGCGGTGTTTGTGCTCGTACTGGTGTATTTCAATCCGCCCGGGATGGTGGCGGTGTTCTTTCTTGCGGCAGTGCTTCACGAACTGTCGCATCTTGCTGTGCTTCTGCTCTTGAATGTGCGAGTTCGCGCAATTCGGCTTGGTTTTGCCGATGCGCAGATTGTGACGGGAATCATGTCGGACAGTGCCCAGGTGGCAAGTGCTTTGGCAGGTCCTGCAATGAATCTTGTTTGCTTTGCGTTGTTTCGGACAAGATTCTGTGATTTTGCCGCGATGAGTCTGCTTCTTGGTGTGTTTAATCTTCTGCCGTTGATACCACTTGATGGCGGCAGAGCGGTGCTTGCGTTATTGCGCAGGGCGTTGCCGCAAAAAATGGCGTATGGTGCGGCAATTGCGTTGGGTGTGATTTGCTGTGTGGTTTTGATGGTTCTTTCGTGGCAGATTCGCACAGGGAGCATTCTGCCATTTTGGATTTCGATCCTGTTTTTCTTTCGGATGTGCGCGGCGGTGAGGCAGGAAATAGCGGTTGCATTTGCGTAGAATCAACGATAAAATAAAGAAAACTGCAACGAGGTTTTCAAAATGACGGATAAACTACACAGAATCCTGCAGAATGTGCAGAAGCCTGCGCGCTATGTGGGCGGAGAATACAATCAAATCGTCAAGGACAAGCGCGAAGTCGACGTGCGCGTGGCGTTCTGCTTTCCCGATACTTATGAGATTGGCATGTCGAACATTGGCATGCGAATTCTGTATGGGCTGATGAACGAGATGCCGCGTGTTTGGTGCGAGCGCGTATTTGCGCCCTGGGGCGATATGGAGCAGGCGATGCGCGAGAACGATATTCCGCTCTACGCCCTTGAGAGCAAAGACCCCGTGCGTGATTTTGACATGATTGCCTTTACTGTCGGCTACGAGATGTCCTACAGCAACATTCTCAACATGCTGAATTTGTCGGGTGTTCCGCTTCTCGCAAGCGAAAGAACGGAGCTTTCGCAGATGGTCTTTGCAGGCGGTGTTTGCACGGTCAATCCCGAGCCGCTCGCGGAGTTCTTTGACTTTTTTGTCATTGGCGAGGGCGAGGAAGTCCTGCCCGAAATTTTAGAACTTTACACAGCGGCGAAGAACGACGGCTGGAAGAAAGAACAGTTCCTGCGTGAAGTCGTGAAAATCGGCGGCGTGTATGTGCCGTCGTTCTATGAGCACATCTACAACGAAGATGGCACGCTTCGCGCTATCGAGCCTTTGCATGGCGCACCCGAAGTGGTAAAAAAGCGCATCGTACAGGATTTTGACAATTCCTACTGGCCAAGCAAGATGATTGTCCCGTCGACGGAAATTGTGCATGACCGCGCGAATCTTGAAGTTTTCCGCGGCTGTATCCGCGGCTGCAGATTCTGTCAGGCAGGCTTCTGCTACCGCCCGATCCGCTCAAGAAGCGCGGAAAGACTCTGCGAGCAGGCAGTGCAGGCCCTGGAGGATTCGGGTTGCAGTGAGATTACGATGGCGAGCCTGTCGACCTCGGATTATCGCGAACTTCCCGAACTTGCTGAAAAACTGCTGGACTATTGCGAGCCGCGAAAAATCAATCTTTCGCTTCCGAGTCTGCGCGCGGATAATTTCTCGCGCGAGCTGATGATGAAGGTGCAGAAAGTCCGCAAGAGCGGACTTACCTTTGCGCCCGAAGCGGGCTCGCAGCGTTTGCGCGATGCGATTAACAAAAATGTCACGGAAAAAGAGATTTTGGATACTTGCGCTACGGCATTTTCGGGCGGTTGGAACAGCGTAAAACTGTACTTTATGCTCGGACTTCCGACGGAAACGGATGAGGATGTGCTGGCGATTGCGGATTTGGCACAGAAAATCGTGCACACGTGGCGCCTGACGGCATCGAATAAAAAGCGCGGTCTTTCCATCAACCTTGCCACGGCGTATTTTGTGCCCAAGCCCTTTACGCCGTTCCAATGGGAACAGCAGATCACGCCGCAGGAATACTTAAGACGCGTGCACCTTCTGAGGGGTGCGCTCAACTCGCGCTCGATTGACTACCGCTATCATGAGTCCGACCTCAGCATGCTCGAGGCGGCTTTTGCGCGCGGTGACAGACGGCTTGGCGCGGTTATCTGTGAGGCGGTGCGCCTTGGTGCGCGTCTGGACGGATGGGACGAATATTTTGACGCGAAGATTTGGGAGCAGGCATTCAAAAATTGCGGCATTGACCCTGATTTCTACACGGTGCGCGGATTCGGCGAGGACGAGGTGCTTCCGTGGCAGACGATTTCGGTTGGCGTGAGCGAAAAATTCCTGCGCAAAGAGCGCGAACTTGCCTATGCTTCGCAGACAACGCCCGACTGCCGCACAAAGTGCGCAGGCTGTGGCGCACGAGGACTCAGTGATCGGGGGATGTGTGATGAATCGGCTTCTGTTTGAAAAGACGGGTGATGCCGTCTACATTTCGCATCTCGATTTGATGCGTATTTTCCAACGCGCGTTCAAGCGTGCGGATCTCATGATTTGGCACTCCAAGGGCTTTAGCCCGAGAGCCTATGTTTCGATTGCGCTTCCGCTTTCGGTCGGCATGACGAGCTCGTGCGAGATCCTCGATTTTGAGATCGAGGATGGCGCAGTGGAGCTGTCGCAGCTGGCGGAGAAACTCAACAAGGTTCTGCCCGATGGCATCCGCGTGCTCAAAGCCTATGACAGCTCCTGCAAGCGCAAATACCTGACCTACCTGCAGGCCAAAGTGACTTTGGAATATGATAACGGCATCCCGCAGGGGGCTGTGGAGGAAATCTCGAAACTGTTCGCAGGCGAGAGCCTCGTTATCCATAAGAAAACCAAGCGCGGTGAAGCGGATATTGACCTTCTGCCGCTGATTTCCAAATTGCAGATGCGCGAAGTATCCGCGCAGGAAATCGAACTTGATGTTGTAGTAACGGCGCAGAATCCTGCGCTCAACCCGCAGCTGCTCGTTACCGCCATCGAAACGCACCTGCCGCACCTTGCACCCGATTTTTCGCGTGTCGAACGCGTCGAGATTTTTGACGCGCAAATGCAGGTGTTCCGCTAAGGAGAAACGCCCTATGAAAAAGTGCAGAATTACGGTCATGCGCGTGGCGCGTTATGATGATTTGATTGCGCAGTATGAAAATCCCATCGAGCACGCCTGCGATATGGTCGAAGGACAGGTTTTCATTGCAAACGGTTGGCAGAAACCCGAGGGCTTTTGCGAAAGTGCGTGGAGAAGCATGTCTGAGTTTGTGCTGGCACTTTCTCATGGCGGCGGAAATTTCTATGACGGTTGGATGAAAGACGAAAAGTCCGCGATGATCTCCTGCAACGATGGCTTCCGCCCAGTGAGTTTCCTCATCGAGGCGCTTAACGAAGAAGCAGAATAAATAAAACCCCTGCAGACGAAAATGTCTGCGGGGGATTTTTATAAGTACGAATTATGGGACACAAGCTGTGAGAGAATGTGCACACAGGGGCAAACAAAGCCGCTAAATAAACACTCTTACGGGGGATGCGCAATGTCTACTTACATCATTAAACACGACGATGGAGGCTATCTTTGCAAGGGCACAAATGGTCAATGGGTGAGAACAAGCAATCTGATGCAGGCAGAACGGCTGGATTATAACAAAGCCTTGAATATTCTAAGTAATTGTATCAGTCCCGCATTTCGACGCTATTGGAAAATCGCAGAGGAAGAACAGCCGTGCGCAGTTTATACGCCCATGAGCAAAGATGAAACTGTCTCGACGGACTTTGATTGGGACGAAATATCCAATGCGCAGTTTCAACTGTTCAATAACCTTACAAGATATGGCGAGGAACTGAAGCATCGCCTGAGCGAGGTGGATCTTGAAATCTGTGATATTCAGCATTACATTGAGTTTTTCGCGTTGGATGCGGCAAAAGGATATAAGGCTTACAAGATGCTCAAAGAACGCCTGGAGCGAAGACGCTACATCAAGGATGAAATGCTGAAGGTCAACTGCTTTTTGGGCGGCAGTTCCGCGGATTTTTCCTCCGGCAAGGTCAATCGCCAGATTAAGGGACTCGATACCCGCAAATACACGCCTCGCGTGTTGTGTGAATTATTTGGAATGAACACTCAGGAAAATTCTTTCGCAGATGCATCGTGACAGATGCAGATAGTTACTATTGTTGCAAACCGTGATACCGTTACAGAAAAAAGGAGAACGCATATGAGAACCATTACAGTAAAGGGCATTGGCAGGGCATCGGCAAAGCCCGATTATGTGCAGATTCTGCTCGATGTTGATACGCTGCACAGGAACTACGAATCCGC
>JAZUCN010000141.1:0-2891 GCA_045639205.1 Oscillospiraceae bacterium
ACGAAGCGCTTCTTGGCTATGAAGAGGCGCAGAGTGTGCCATACAGCCGTTTTGATGACGGTGTGCAGACCGATGCGCCTGTGATAGAGGAACAGGGGACTGCCGTTTTCTATACGCAATACATGGGCGGCGACCATGGCGAAACCATTATCGAGACAAACAGAGAAGAACTTCCGAGTGTGCTCGTTGTGGGCGATTCGTTCACCAATGCCTTTGAGGCGCTCGCGTATCGCAGTTTTGACGAGATGCGAAGCCTCGATTTCCGCCATTACGACAAGATGTCACTGTCAGAATATCTCGAGTCCTATCAGCCCGAAGCGGTCATCGTTCTGCGCGATGATATCAGCGCAGGCTTGACGACGGGCAATGGAGATTTGAAATGAAAAAACTCAGCCATCGCATGATGGCGGGGGTTTTGTTATTGTACATTTTCACCAAGGATCGGGTGCGAATCTCTACACGTCTACGGCAAAAACTATTGAAAGATAGGGGGGAATTTATGTATAATAAAGAGAACCAATACCTCACGGAAATTCTCCGTGAAGCAGGAGGAACTATGAAAAAACAATGGAACCTTTTGGCCTTTGACTTGGGCGCGGGCAACGGACGCGCCATCCTCGGTCAGTTCGACGGTGAGAAAATCACCATGCGTGAACTGCACCGCTTTGAAAACAACTATATTGAGATGAACGGCGTGTTCTACTGGGACCTGCCGTATCTGTTCAACCAGCTCAAGCAGGGCTTGCTGGCATTCCGCCAGGCGGATGTGGGCGAGCTTGATTGCTGTGGCATCGATACATGGGGCGTAGACTACGGTCTGCTCGATAAGAACGGGCATCTGCTCGGCAATCCGCGCGCGTATCGCTATGCGGTCGATGACGATTTTGAACAGGCTTGGAAGGTGGCAGATTTCCCGACGCTCTTTGCGCGTACGGGCATCGCCAATCAGAATTTTAACACCGTTTATCAGCTCTATCACCGCAAGCGTGAGGGCGATGTTGCATTGGAGAATGCAAAGACCCTTCTTCTGATGCCTGACCTTTTGGGGTATTTCCTCACAGGAGAAAAGAAGTCGGAATACACCGAGGTCACGACCTCGATGCTCTACAATCCCACCACGAAGGACTGGGATTGGCAGACGATTCGTGAGCTTGGTCTGCCCGAGGAAATCTTTACCGAGATTGACCATGCAGGCGAACTTCGCGGTCAGCTTCGTGCGGAACTTGCCGAAGAACTCGGCATCAACCGCGCGGCATTTGCCGCGGTCGGCACGCATGATACGGCATCGGCTGTTGCCGCAATTCCCGGAAGCGGAAGTTTTGCCTTCTGCTCGTCGGGCACGTGGTCGCTGTTTGGCGTCGAGACAGACGAGCCGATTCTGCGCGACGATGTGCGTGAGGCGAATTTCTCCAACGAGGGTACGATTCAAGGTGGTTTCAGACCGCTGAAGAACATCATGGGTCTGTGGCTGATTCAGGAGTGCCGCCGCGATTGGGCAAAGAAAGGCGAAAATTACAGTTGGGACGAAATTGTGCGCGAGGCAGAAAAGGCAGAGCCTTTTGCAAGCATCATCGATACGGACTACGGTGAATTCTTTGCAGGCGGACGCATGGTGGAAAAAATCCAGGACTTCTGCCGCAAGACCAATCAGCCTGTGCCCGAAACGGTGGGTCAGGTTGCAAGATGCATTTACGAGTCGCTGGCGCTGAAATACCGCTGGGCGCTTGAACGCCTGGAAGGCATCAAGGGCGAGCGCATTGATACGCTGAACATCGTTGGCGGCGGCATTCAGAACAAACTGCTCAACCAGTTTGTGGCCGACTCGCTCGACCGCCCTGTTATTACAGGTCCGATTGAAGGCGCGGCCATCGGTAATCTGCTTGCGCAGGCGATGGCGCTGGGCGCAATCAGTTCGCTTGAGGAGTTGCGTGAAGTCGTGCGCCGTTCCGAGGCGGTGCAGACCTACGCGCCGAACCATACCGAAGGTTGGGAGCAGGCGTATCAGAAACTGCTGTCACTTCTGGACTAAAACTACAAGAAAAGACGAAAGGGAGAAACTACAATGTCTGTTGATATGAGTAAATGGTGTGAAATCGCCAAGGAAAACATCCACAAGCGCCCCGTGGCAGAAGGCCGCATGGGCGGTAAAGTCTGCATCGTAACGGGCGCGGCACAGGGTTTCGGCAAGGGCATTGCGGAAGAACTCTACAAAGAGGGCGCAACGATCGTGATTGCGGATATGAACGAAGCACTCGCGGCAGAAACTGCCAAGGAAATGGGCGAGCGCGCGGTAGCGATTGCGGTGAATGTTTCCGACGAAGAGAGTGTTGCGGCGATGGTCGCAAAGACTGTCGAACTGTTTGGCGGCTTGGATTTGATGCTGGCTAACGCGGGCGTTGTGCGCTCGGGTCCGATCGCACAGATGGAGAAAAAAGATTTTGAATTTGTCACAAACATCAACTACACGGGCTATTTCCTGTGCGCAAAGTATGCCGCAATCATCATGCAGGCACAGCATGAGGCAGATCCCGAGGCGATGTTTGACATCGTTACCATCAACTCCAAATCCGGTTTGGAAGGCTCGAATAAGAACTTTGCCTACGCGGGCTCGAAGTTTGGCGGCATTGGTCTGACGCAGTCGTTCGCGCTGGAACTGGCGGCATATAACATCAAGGTCAATGCGGTTTGCCCGGGCAACTTCCTCGACGGCCCGCTGTGGAGCGAGCCTGAACGCGGTCTGTTTGTTCAGTATCTGAACGCGGGCAAGGTGCCGGGTGCAAAGACGGTTGCCGATGTGCGCCGCTTCTATGAGGCGAAGGTGCTGATGAACCGCGGATGCCTGCCGCTGGACGTTGCAAGAGCGGTGATGTACTGCGTGGAGCAGAAGTATG
>JAZUCN010000142.1:0-3003 GCA_045639205.1 Oscillospiraceae bacterium
GGCATATTGCATTTTATTGTTCGAATCCCTTTTGTAAGAAAAAAAGAGAACACCTTTCGGTGTTCTCTTTTTTATGGCCGAGAGGAAGGGATTCGAACCCTTGATACGCTCACCACGTATACACGATTTCCAATCGTGCGCCTTCGGCCAGCTCAGCCACCTCTCCAAGTGGCGCGTTTCGTGCCTCAACTCGAAACAGCTTTGTTATGATACACAAAACGCGCGCCATTGTCAAGCATTATTTACCCATTTGCTCGACACATTTGTGCAACACCTGCGCGGCAACGGGCGCCGCCGCACCACTGCCAGATCCTGCGCTTTCGATGAACACGACAAACGCCAGCGGATACACTTCATCCTTGATAAATCCAGTAAACATCGCGTTTGAAGCCGCGCCCTCCTGCTCTGCCGTGCCCGACTTTGCGCACACATACAGATTCGGGAACTGTTGTGCGCCGTAGATTGTGACAACATTGTAGTGCATCATCGTCGCAAGTTTCTGCGCGGTTTCTTCCTTAAGGGCTCTTCCTGTCAACTTGGTTTCAGCTTCATATCGTACCTGCTCGCCATTGGTGACCGACTTCAGAAGATACGGCTCTGCCGCTTCTCCTCCACCACCGAGAATTCCCATGAAGCGCATGTAAGAGTAGGCGTTGATTTGGTCAGAATACTGTCCAATGCCAGCCCACGCTGTGTCGCCGTCATCGGCTCTCGAGAGGTCAATGCTCCCCTTTGCCGTTTTATAGCCATCACAATCATACGATGCGTTCAGGCCAACTTTCTCTGCGTATTTCTGCAGAGTTTTACCGCCAAGCTGAACGGACAACTGTCCAAACACACAGTTGCACGAGCGCGCAAAACCATCGGAAAAGTCCGTTTCTCCGTGCTCTTTTTCGCAGATGACGTGCTGACTGCCGATGATGGTCGAGCCCTCACAGGTAAATTTCTGATGATAGACATCATCAATCTGCTCGATTGCCGCCGCAGATGTCAAAACCTTGAAGACAGAACCAGGTGTATAGGTCGAGCGGAAGAAGCGGTTAATATATGCGCCGTCATACTTTCCTGTGGTGTCACCTTTGATATCGGGCGGATTATCGGGGTCAAATGCGGGCGAACTGACCGCGCAGAGAATCTCGCCTGTTTGGTAGTTGTATACACCAACCGTGCCCTTGCGTCCTGCAAGCGCGTTTAGCGCAGTTTTCTGAATTTCGGCATTGACGCTCAAGGTCGCAACCGTATCGTCTGCCTGCATGCCGTAAATGCCCGAGACTGCGTTATAGGAAATCATCTGCTCGGACAATTGCGAGATAAGCGGCGCAATGATATTGCCGTCGCGGTCCGAGAGCAAATGCACAAACGAGGCTCGCACATCGGCATCTTCAGCATAGGCCGTGCCGTTTGCGGTTTCAAGAAGTGTTACGCCCTCGCTGTCGCGCACTGTGCCGCAGGCAAGCGTTGTACCTGCATACAGATGCGGATTGCCTTGGAAATATGTCCATTTCTCTGCGTTGATACAGTAGCGCACAGCAAAAGCAATCGCTCCTACGGCGAGAATCGCCGCAAGGATGAGCATCAAAACAGAGCGTCTTGCTACTTTCTTCATCGTTTGCCTCCTTTCCTCGAAGGCAGGCGGATCACAAAACTTGCATTCTGTCGCGTATCAGCGCCCTTGATGAACGCAAGCAGTCCCCACACACAGAGCATGCTTGAGCCGCCATTGGATACGAATGGGAATGTCACGCCCGTCAGAGGCAGGAAATCAACCGTACCGAAGACATTGAGAATCGTCTGCACAACATAAATCGTCGCTGCCGCCGCTGCACTGATGGAGTAAAAACTGCTTCTGCAGTGCGGAATCGAGCGCATGACAAATATGGCGATGACAACGATGCAGACAATCGTCAAAAGCGCCATCAGAAGTCCCCACTCCTCAGAAACATAGGCGAAGACGAGGTCTGTGTCCGATGCGGCGAGGTACTTGAGCCAGCCGTTTCCGGCACCAAGCCCAAACAGACCGCCCGAGGCCAGGCACATCATCGCTCGCGTCTGCTGATAGCCCGTTGTAAGCGGGTTTTCCCAAATATGTCTCCAACCCGAAACGCGGTTCTTGATGTACGGACGGAATCGAAGCGCCAAAACACCCGCAAAACCCGTGCCCGCACAGGCAAGACCCAAGGTCGCAAAATCGCCCGAGCGCAGGAAAGCAATCACAAGGAACGCGCAGAAGAAAATCATTGCCGTTCCGAAGTCACTCATCAGCGCCAGACACCCGCAGACAGCCGCAGAGTAGACGATGAAGAGGATGAGGTTTCGCTTCGTCATCAATCTCTGCAGGGTCGAGGCGCCTGCAAAGATAAAGCAGATTTTAACAAGCTCGGACGGCTGAAATGAGAATGAGCCAATCTGCATCCAGTTCTTTGCGCCAAACTTCTCCACGCCAAAAGCGAGATTTACAAGCAGCAGGAGGATACCTGCGACCGCAAAGGCGTAGCGGATGTTGATCACGCGCTCAAGATTGCGCAAAATCCAGCCAATGATGAGAAAAATGCATAATCCCATTACAATGGCAAGAACCTGCTTAAACATATCATCGGGATTACTCGTTGCAATCACACAAAGACCGAGCGTGCAAAGGAAAAATGCCACGCACTCAAGGTCAAAGCCTGTGCGGCGCATAATTTTATAGAAGATAAACAGCGACCACTGCAGACCTGCAAGCACAGCAAAGGATGTCAGAATTGTCGCGCCTGACTCGCAATTGAGCACAAGCTGAATGCATGATAACAGCTGAAACAGCGTCAGAAGAAACAATGTCATCGCAGGAGACAGTTCCCCTGCCGCGTGCGTACGGACAGAGGCCTGGATGCGTTCTTGTTCCTTGGTAATCGGCACAAGTGTAAATTCCACGCCGCCAAGGTCAATCCTGTCACCAAACTTCACAACCGCCATCGACACTTCTTTGCCGTTGACACGGATGCCGCCCTTGGAGCCAACATCGGA
>JAZUCN010000143.1:0-7239 GCA_045639205.1 Oscillospiraceae bacterium
CGCGGTTTGTTGAGCATCAAGTAGACTTTGCGCGGTTCATGGCGCAAAACCTTGCCGTCAATTTCGATGACATCCTCACCATCAATTGCCGTATCGCCCAACTGCGCGGTATTTCCGTTCACACGCACGCGCCGTTCTAAAATCAGTTGTTCTGCCTTACGGCGCGAAGCCGCGCCATAGCGCGATATAATCTTCTGCAGGCGTTCTTCCATTTTATCCTCCGAAAATTCTTTCTATCAGGCTCCGTGGCGGCTGTGCATCCACCGCAGAGGCAACATACAAAGGCACGCGCGCAACTTCCGTGCCGTCAACCAGCAAGCAGGCAGAGCCGACCTCTCCCGTAAGAACCGGCGCGAAGAAATACTGCGGTGCTTCCAGGCGCAAGGAGACCTCTTCCCCCTCGCGCACAGCCCAAGATAAATCAGCCCCTGCAACGAGCTCTGCCTCATCATCCACGCCGCCAAACACAGGCACTGTGCAAACGATTTCTTCTGCCTGCAGGAGTTTGCGGTTCTCAAACTGTGAGAAACCGTACTCGTACAGCGCCTCATGGTCTGCCCAATCGTTTCTGTCGCTGATCGTGACGGCAATCAAACGCCTGCCGCCGCGCTCAGCCGCGCTGACGAGCACACGTCCTGCGGCGCGGGTGTAACCCGTTTTCACGCCACAGCAGCCCTCATAGCGCCACAGAAGCTTGTTATGATTGGTAAACGTCCGTCCTTCAAGAGTAATCTGTTTTGTGCAAACCACAGAGCGGAAGGTTTCGTTTTCCATTGCCGCACGCGCAAGCATCGCAAGGTCGTAAGCCGTAGAATGGTGCTCGGGCGCATCAAGACCGCTCGGGTTTGCGAAGCTCGTTTGGGCAAGTCCAAGTTCCTTTGCGCGCGCATTCATCCGCGCGGCAAATTTCTCGCACGAGCCATCGACATGCACCGCAAGCGCGCAGGCGGCATCGTTTCCCGAATGAAGCATCATGCCGTACAGGAGCGTTTTTACCTGCAGGCGCTCATTTTCCTTGAGATATAACGATGTCCCCTCTACCCCGACAGCTTCTTTCGAAATGCTCACAACCTCATTCAAATCACACAGTTCGCACACAAGAAGACCCGTCATGATTTTGGTTGTGCTTGCTATGAGGCTTTGCGCCTGTTCATTTTTAGCATGCAGGATTCTTCCTGTCTGCGCATCGAGCAGAATGCTTGATTTTGCTGAGGTCGTCACCTGCGCGCAAATATTTACGCGCAAACAAATGGCAAAAGCGGCGGCAAAAGCCGCCGCCCGCACAATTCGATGTTTCAATTTAATCACCCTGCGTAGTTTTCACGCAAGGCATCGCAATTATTCTGCAGGCTTCTCCTGCTTCTCTGCACGCGAAGCACGCATCGCATCAATGCGGTCCAAAAGGTCGGGCAGCTGCTCAATCAAACGGTCCATCCCGGTCGAAGCAGGCTCCGCAACAGGAAGCATGCGCACACTCTCACCACGCACGCCCAAAAATGCAATAGGCGTAATGGTGATGCCTGTCGCCGCACCGCCGCCAAAGGCATTCTGTCTGTCAGCAGGCAGATTCTTTGTGGCAAAATCAGTGCCGCCGCCGCCATAGCCAACGGAAACCTTGCTCACGGGAATGATGCTCACACCATCGGGCGTAACAATCGGCTCGCCAATCACGGAGTTGACATCGACCATCTCGCGGATTTTTGCCATGGAGTTTGTAAGCAGTTCAGAAAGAGGATGATTCATACATTTGCACCGCCTTTTTCATGTTTCGATTGAAGTCTGAGGTATCCAAGCCCTGCTCGAACAGCAAGGGCAAGCAGTCGCGCAACGGTGATGGTAAACACCAGGCGCGCGTCAAATTCCATTTTCGTTTTCGTATAATCCAAAACGGGGCAGATATCGCGCTTTCGGATGACAAAGAGCCTCTCGAGAAGCGGAGTTACTCCGCCAATCAGCGCCCACGCGCGTCCATATGCGATGGCGCTTTTTGCCGCATCCGCACCGCCTGTGAGCAAATGCACCTCGATCAGCTCGGCGCGAATCTTCCTGCGAAGCTCGCCAAGCAGGTCAAAAAGCAGCTGTAAAAGCGCCAAAAAAGAGTCCCAATCGCCCGCAAACGGGAGTTTTTTCTTCTGTTTTGGCTCATTTGTGGTCTCTTTTTTTGCCTCGAGTTGTCTTTTTTCTTTCGGAAATACCAAAATTCCGAAAGGACCGACCCGCACGCGCACAGCAAGGCACATGTCGCGGTATTGCGCATCGACACCCAACGGAATCATGCCGATGGCAATGAGCACTGCCGCGATTGACAAAACAATCACCCAGCCGCTCACGCCTTCGTTTCCTCCGTTTCAGATTCCGATTGCTGCTGTTCCATCTCAAGCTGCATCTGAAGCTCGCGCTTGCTGTGCAGGCTGGTCAGTTCAATCTCCGGCAGTTCGTCGAGCGACTGCAGACCGAACACGCGCAGAAAATCAGGAGTGGTGCGATAAAGATTCGGTCTTCCCGGGACATTGAGTTTACCTGCCTCGCAGATGAGGTTCTTCGTCAGAAGCGCGCTGACAGAGTACGAACTGTCTACGCCACGAATCTGCTCAACATAGGCCTTGGTTGCGGGCTGATAGTAAGCGATAATCGTCAGCGTTTCGAGCTGGGACTGCGAAAGCTTGGGCGGTTTGCGCGTTTCAAGGGTTTTGGTAACAAACTCGGCCTGCTCGGATGACGAGCACATCTGATACGCATCTTCCAGGCGGACGATGCGGATGCCACTGCGGTTGAAGGCAAGCTGGTCCATTAAGTATTTGAGTTCGCGGTGCAGGTCATCTGCATCGGTTTCGAGCGTCTGTGAAAGTCTCTGCACGCTCACGGGCTCGCCTGCGGCAAACAGGATTGCCATCAAGGCACGCTGCAATTCATTTTGTTCCATCATGGCACCTCCTATTCGTGTGCGACGGTCTCGTCGGGCATCTGCACAAATGTCACATCGACATCGTCTTCTTCTGCCTGTTCAACAGATACAGATTTGAGTTTGCAGAGCTCTAAAATTGCAAGGAACGTCGCGACGATTTCCGAGCGGCTCTTACTGCCGCGGAAGAGCGACAAAAATTTGCAGACACCGTGCGAAATGAGCCTGCGCAGGACTTCTGCCGCTTTGTGCGTAACAGGATACGGCTCTTTGCCGACGATGCCTGCAAAATGTGATGCCTGCGGCGGAAGCATGCGCTCATTGCGCTCAACAATCAGCGTAACCGCATCAATCAAATCCTGCGGCTCGTGCTGATAGCGGTAGGTATTATCGCGGCGCAGAGGCTCGGGCTCTTTCGGAAACAGACCGAGTCCGATTTCATTTCGCGTAGAAAGGAAGGTCACAGCCGTTTTGATTTGACCGTAGGCCTCTTTTTGCTGTCTTTGCTCGAGCGAGAGAATCAGCAGTTCCATTTCCGAGCGCGCCTCTTCCTGCTCGGCAGCAGAAAGCAGCATTTTCGTCTTGATGAGCATCAGGTGCGATGCCATGGCGGTAAACTCGCTGGCAATCTCCACATCCATGCGCTTCATCTCATCAAGATATGCCAGATACTGTTCCAAAATGGAGCTGATGCTGACATCCTCAATCGCTATTTTATTTTTGCTCAGCAGAAGGAAGATAACATCCAGCGGGCCGTCAAAATCCTCCATGCTTTCGGCGCGTGCGTGCACAACGCCCTCGAGATGATAGCGTGGTTGATCCATGGGATACTCCTATTACGCAAACATAATACACTGAAATGATACCACATTTTTCAGCACTTGGCAAGAAAAACACCGACGGCGCAAAACCGTCGGTGTTTGTTTTGGATTTACTCGCCAACTGCGTGCAGGATAAACGACAAAAGCTGATCGCGTCCGAGTCCGCTTTGCGCGGAAAACGGGATGAGCGTTACCTCTTCGGGAAGCTCCAAGGTTTCGCGGATGCAGGCAAGGTTGCCCTCGATCTCGCTCTTTTTGAGCTTGTCCATCTTATTGGCCACGATGACAAAGGGCTTTCCGCAAGCCTTGAAATATTCTGCCATCGTCACATCGTTTGCTGTGGGCTTGTGACGCGCGTCGACGATCATCACGCCAAAATCAATGGTATTTTCTGCGGCAAAGTACTTTTCCATGAGTTTGCCCCAGCGCTCTTTTTCTGTTTTGGGAACTTTGGCATAGCCGTAGCCCGGCAGGTCAACAAGATAGAGCTTCTTGTCGATGCAGAAGAAGTTGATATGGGTGGTCTTGCCGGGCGCTTCGCCCACGCGCGCGAAATTCTTTCTCTGCAAAAGGCGGTTGATGACCGAAGATTTTCCCACATTGGATTTGCCTGCAAAGGCAATCTGCGGCAGTCCGTCTTTCGGGCAGTCCGCAACGGAAACAACAGAGCGGACAAATTCGGCATTGTGTAGATTCATACTCTCACCTACTGTCGGATTCCCGTCTTACGGCGGGCGGGTTTTTCGGGCGGTATTGCAGAGACTTTCTCGGGCTCTGTCTGCGAAGGCACAGCTTTTTCTGGGCAATCGTCAAACGAAAGTGCCGCGGCAAGCACCGCATCGGCATGCTGCACAGGGATAAACTGCAGTGCCTTGCGCACCGTGGGGTCAATATCCTGCAGGTCTTTTTCGTTGCTTGCAGGGATGATGACTGTCTTAATGCCGTGGCGCAGAGCCGCCATCGTCTTTTCCTTCAGACCGCCGATAGCAAGCACGCGTCCGCGGATGGAAATTTCGCCCGTCATGGCAATTTCACGCTTCACACGCGCACCTGTCAGTGCCGAGACGATAGCCGTGCAGATGGTAATGCCTGCTGACGGACCATCCTTGGGCACTGCGCCTTCGGGGAAGTGAATGTGGATATCTTTCGTCTTGTAGAAATCGGCCGCGATGCTGTAGCGGTCGGCGCGCGAACGGATGTAACTGAGCGCGGCATGCGCAGACTCTTTCATCACATCGCCGAGGTTGCCCGTAAGCTCCAGTTTACCCGTGCCTTCAACAACATTGACCTCAACTTCCAGTGTTTCCCCACCGACGGCCGTCCATGCAAGACCGGTCACCAAACCGACAGGGTCGGATGCAGGCATCTCATCGGGGAGGAATTTACGCGCGCCGAGATAACTCTCAAGATTCTTCTCTGTCACTGTGATGCGCGCAGGCGCATCATCACTCACAAAGCGCATCGCGCTCTTGCGGCAAAGCGCCGCAATCTGCCGTTCGAGATTGCGAACACCGGACTCGCGCGTATAACCTGCAATCATCGCACGAAGCGCATCTTCCTGCACGCGGAGTTTGCTCTTTTCAACGCCGTGCTTTTGCATCTGCTTCGGAAGCAGATGGCGCTTTGCAATCTGCAGTTTTTCTTCATCCGTGTAAGAGCCAAGCTCGATGACCTCCATACGGTCAAGAAGCGCTCTGGGGATGGTATCGGTAGTGTTTGCGGTCGTGATGAACATGCACTTGTGCAAGTCAAACGGCACTTCTAAATAATGGTCGCGGAAGGTCGAATTCTGCTCGCCATCGAGCACCTCCAAAAGTGCCGAGGCAGGGTCGCCCTTATAGTCACTGCCGAGTTTGTCAATCTCGTCAAGCAACAGCAGGGCGTTATTCGACTTTGCCTGCGCGATGGCCGCCATCACGCGGCCCGGCATTGCACCGATATAGGTCTTGCGGTGTCCGCGGATTTCCGCCTCATCATGCACACCGCCAAGCGAAATGCGCGCAAGATTGCGGTTTAAAGCGCGCGCGATGCTCATGGCAATCGAGGTCTTGCCGACACCCGGAGGACCGACAAGGCAGAGAATCTGCCCGGGAAGCTCGGGTGCAAGTTGGCGAACGGCAAGGGTTTCCAAAATACGCTCTTTGACCTTCTCCAAGCCAAAATGGTCGGCATCGAGAATCTTTCGTGCCGCCTTGACATCCAGGCGCTCTTCGGTCTGCGTGTTCCACGGCAGCTCTAAAATGTGGTCAAGATATGTACGAAGCACAGCCGCTTCTGCAGAGTTGCTCTGCTGTTTGGACAGGCGGCGCACTTCTTTTAGAAGTTTCTGTTCAGTCTGCTCATCGAGCGCAAGCGCGCGGATTTTGCGCGAATACTCTGCGCTGTCGGCCTCGTCATCCGTATCGCCAAGCTCTTCATGAATCGCGTGCAGCTGCTCGCGCAGGTAGTAATCGCGCTGACCTTTGTCCACGCGCTCTTGCACGCGCTCGGAAATTTGATTTTCAAGCTTGATGATATCGAGTTCTTTGGCAAGGAACACCGATGCCTGTTCAAGGCGCTTGACAGGGTGCAGCATTTCAAGCAGTTTTTGCTTGTCCTGGTACGAGAACGAAGAATACTGACCGATGTAGTCTGCAAGGCGCGAGGCATCATCCGAGGCGAGGACGTTCATCACGCTCTCCTGCAGATTCTTTGCCGCAAGTTCGACAAACTGCTCGAGCAGGTTTTGGGCCTGGCGAATCAGCGCCTGCGTTTTGGCAAGTGTCCTATTATAGTTTTGGTCTTCAAGGGCGATGACTCTGCCAAACAAGTAGGGCTCGCTCTGCACCATGTCAATCATGCGCGCACGGAAACGGCCTTCGACCAGGATGCGCATATTATCGCCCGGCAGGCGCAGAATCTGCTTGATAACGGCAACTGTGCCGATTTCATACAAATCCGCGCGCTTGGGATGATCCTGCGAGATATCCTTCTGCGTGACGAGGAAGATGGTCTGATCCTCACGCATCGCCTCTTCGACCGCGCGAGCGGATTTTTTGCGGCCCACGTCAAAATGGGTTGTCATTTCGGGAAAGACATTCAGTCCGCGCAATGCCAAAATCGGCAGGCAGACGGGACGTTCAAAATCTCTCATGTTCATTCTCCTTTCTGGAGGGAAATAAGCAGAAAAAGGGAGCAAAGAATCCTGCTCCCTTCTGCGTAGTCTTACAGTGTAACGCCCGCGTTCCGGATGGGAGGACGCGGATTGTTTGCATCGCGTGTAACGGTCGGCTTGGCATCGTCTTTGACGCAAGCCTCCGTAATGAGCACGCTCTGAATGGTCGGGTCGGACGGAATTTCATACATGATTTTCGTCATGACGCCTTCCATGATTGCGCGCAGACCACGCGCGCCAATCTGCCGTTCAATCGCCTTCTCGGCAATCGCATCAAGCGCTTTGGACTCAAAGCTGAGCGCAACGCCATCATACTCAAGCAGCTTATGATACTGCTTGCAAAGCGCGTTCTTCGGCTCGGT
>JAZUCN010000144.1:0-3723 GCA_045639205.1 Oscillospiraceae bacterium
ACGAACACCGTTCTGGCTCAGGACTACGAAAACCCCGTTGAGTTCGGTGCATCGATCGGCTCTTCGCTGGTCATCGCTTTTTCCGTCATTCCCTGGAATGGCCCCACTTCGACCACGAATGTCTGCTACCTCGACGGCAAGTATATCGTCAACCCCTCGCAGGAACAGCGCAATGCCTGCAGCTGCTTCGTCACCATCGCTTCGACCTTCGAGAAGGTCGTCATGATCGAGACCGAAGCCAACGAAATTCCCGAAGATATTCTGCTCAACTGCATCGAGTTGGCTCACGAGACCAACATGAAGGTTGTTGCTTTCATCAACGAGATCGTTGCTACCATTGGCAAGCCGAAGTTCTCGTTTGAGAAGGCTGCTGTTAACCATGAAATGCTCGATGACCTCATCGAGTACGGCATGGACAAGATCGAATATGCTCTTGACACCGATGACAAGAACGTCCGCGAAGAGCGTCTGACTGCTGCAGTTGTCGCATTCAAGGAAAAGTTCGGTGAAAAGTACGGCGAAGACTTCGGCGTTCAGATCGACGTCTGCCTGTACAAGATGCAGAAGAAGGTCGTCAAAAAGTGGCTGCTCGCCGGCAAGCGTGTCGACGGCCGCGGCATGGACGATATCCGTGCGCTCGGCGCAGAAGTCGGCCTGCTGCCCAGAGTTCACGGCTCGGGTCTGTTCACCCGTGGTCAGACGCAGGTTCTTTCCATCTGCACGCTGAACTCCCTGTCCGCTGCTCAGAAGCTCGACACCATCTATGACGAGAGCGAAAAGCGTTATATCCATCACTACAACATGCCGCAGTGGTCGACCGGCGAGGCAAGAGCCGCACGCTCCACCTCCCGCCGCGAAGTCGGTCACGGCTCGCTGGCTGAAAAGGCACTCGTTCCCGTTCTTCCCTCTGTTGAAGAGTTCCCGTACTGCATCCGTGTGGTCTCGGAAGTTGTCTCTTCCAACGGTTCGACCTCGCAGGCTTCCATCTGCGGCTCGACCCTGGCTCTGATGGACGCAGGCGTGCCCATCAAGCGCCCCGTTGCAGGTATTTCCTGCGGTCTGATTTCCGACAAGGAAACGGGCGAGTGGAGAACGTTCACCGACATCCAGGGTGTCGAGGACTTCCACGGCGAAATGGACTTCAAGGTTGCAGGTACGACCGAAGGCGTTACCGCCATTCAGATGGACCTGAAGAACGAAGGCCTCACGATGGAAATCATCGCTGATGCTCTTGAGCGCTGCCGCAAGGCTCGCCTCGAGATCCTCAACGAGGTCATGATCCCGTGCATCCCCGCACCGCGTGCGGAGGTTTCCGAATTTGCTCCGAAGATGCTCTCGATGAAGATCGCGGTCGACAAGATCCGCGAGGTCATCGGCTCCGGCGGCAAGACCATCCAGAAGATCTGTGCCGAGACCGGCGCTAAGATCGACATCGAAGACGACGGCTCGATCTTCATTTCCGCAGTTGACGGTGCTTGCGCTGACGCAGCGAAGAAGATGATCGACGATATCTGCTTCGAGCCCGAAATCGGCAAGCTGTACTTCGGCAAGGTCGTCCGCATCCTGCCCATCGGCGCGTTCGTGGAACTGGCTCCCGGCAAGGATGGCATGATCCACATCTCCAAGCTGGAAAACCGCCGCGTGGAGAAGGTTGAAGACGTGCTGAACGTTGGCGATATGACTTGGGTCAAGGTCATGGAAATCGACGAAAAGGGCCGTGTGAACCTTTCGCGCAAAGACGCCATGAAGGAAATGGCTGAAAACCAGTAATTGCATGAAAAAGACGCCCGAGCAAATCTTGCTCGGGCGTTTTTGCGCAGAAAACACCCCGAAGGGATTGCCTTTCGGGGTGTTTGTTTTACGATTGGAGCAGAGCAACGCCTGCTTTGTAGACATCACCTGCACCGACGGTGAGGATGATGTCGCCCTCCTGCGCAGTTTGACGCAAAAAGGCCGTCAGGTCAGGAAGCGACGGGCAGTAGACGCTGCCGGGGATTTCGTTTGCCAAATCCTGCGAGCTGATGCCCGTGGTGTTCTGCTCGCGTGCGGCATAAATATCGGTCAGCACCGCGAGGTCGATTGTCTGCAGTTCGTGCACAAAATCGGAGAAAAGCGCCTTGGTACGCGTGTAGGTATGCGGCTGGAACGCGCAGATGATGCGCTTATATCCCATGGTCTTGACTGCCGTCAGCAGTGCGTGCAGTTCACCGGGATGATGTGCGTAATCGTCATAAACATCCGCACCGTTGTACTGGCCTTTATATTCCATGCGGCGTCCTGCGCCATGGAACTGGGAAAGCGCGCGCGATGCTACTTCGCCGTCGATGCCTGCCTGCCATGCGCTTGCGCAGGCGGCAAGGGCGTTGAGTGCATTGTGCTTGCCAATGACGCCAAGATGCAGATGGCAGTAGCACTTGCCGCCGCAAATGACATCAAGTTCGCGGAAATCTGCCGAGCAGTTTTCTGCGTGCACGAGATTGTCTTTGCCAAAGCCGAAGGACACATAGTCCATGCCCTGCAGGCAGGAAACGGTGTTTTCATCGTCGCCGTTTGCGATGATGCAGCCGCCTTCGGGCACGAGCTGTGCAAACTTGCGGAAAGACGCCTGCACATCGGCAAGGTCTTTGAAGAAATCAAGATGGTCTGCCTCGATATCGAGGATGATGGCGGTGGTGGGGAAGAAGTTGAGGAACGAGTTGCAGTATTCACAGCTCTCCATGATGATGGTATCGCCCTCACCCACGCGGTGACCCGCGCCAAGAAGAGGCAGGAAGCCTCCAATCATGACGGTGGGGTCTTTCTGCGCTTCGATGAAGATATGCGTGAGCATACTGGTCGTGGTGGTTTTGCCGTGCGTGCCCGAGATGCAGATGGCATGCTTATACGCGCGCATGATGTGTCCCCATGCCTGTGCACGCTCGAAAATCGGGATGCCTGCCGCGCGCGCGGCCGCGATTTCGGGATTGTCATTGTGCGCCGCCGCGGTGCGGATGATGCAGTCTGCGCCGAGGATGTTTTCTGCGCGGTGACCGATGGAAACAGTAATGCCCTTGGAAATGAGTTCATCGGTTGAGACCGACGAATTCATGTCCGAGCCCGAGATTTCCATGCCCATGCTCCGCAGGACAAGACCCAGCGGGCGCATCGACACGCCGCCGATGCCGACCAGGTGGGCGCGCTTGCCGGGCGCAAGGAATTGTTCGATTGAATTATGATATACAGGCGTCATAAAAGAGCCTCCGAAGTGTCGTTTTTGGATATTGCGGGAAACGAGAAACCTACTTATAATATATATTGCAATAACAAAATAATTATATACGGAAAATGGGAATAAGACAAGGCGTTTTTTGCAGAAAGTGAGAAGGGGGGCGCAGGCATGCAGACAGAACGGCCGCAGAGAATCATTGAAAAACTCCAAAACGCAGGCTTTGAAGCATATTTTGTCGGCGGCTGTGTGCGCGATACGCTCCTTTCACGCGAGATTCACGATTGGGACATCACGACATCCGCGATGCCCGAGCAGGTCATGCAGGTGTTTTCGCACAGCATTCCCACGGGCATCCGTCACGGCACGGTGACGGTCATTGAGGATGGCGCGCAGGCGGAGGTCACGACCTATCGCACCGACGGCGCGTATCATGACGGCAGGCATCCCGACGAGGTGCGCTTTGTGCGCAGTTTGCGCGAGGATTTGGCGCGGCGCGATTTCACCGTCAACGCCAT
>JAZUCN010000145.1:0-4052 GCA_045639205.1 Oscillospiraceae bacterium
AACGCAGATTCCGCGCGAGATTTCCGATGTGCTCGGCGCTTCGCACTCGGCGCGTATCAACACCCTTGTTGAGGATATGATTTTAAACACCCTGGAAACGGGCAAACTCGGCATGCGCCAGGAGGTCGTTGCCGCCATGGACGCGCTCCGCCGGTTTATGTTTGACCATGTCTATACCAACCAGAAAGCCAAGGGCGAAGAAACCAAGGCGCGCGATATCATCATCGCGCTGTATGAATACTACGTCAAACACCCCGAAAAACTCCCCGCAGATTTTCAGCCCCAGCTCGATTTTGACGGCATGGAGCGCATCATCTGCGATTATATTGCCGGCATGACGGACAAGTTCGCCATGCACAAATTCACCGAAATTTTTATCCCCACCGTTTGGCAGATGCGTTGATTTGAGAAAGGAGGTGCCGTCTTGGCGTTCCCACCTGCATTTTTAGAAGAACTCGCCGCCCGCAATCCCATTGAAGACGTTGTCGGGCAGTATGTGTCGCTCTCGCGCAAGGGCGGCAACCTGTTTGGTCTGTGTCCGTTCCACTCGGAAAAGACCGGCTCGTTCTCCGTCGCGCCCGAGAAGGGCATCTACTACTGCTTCGGCTGTCACAAAGGCGGCGGTGTGGTCAATTTCGTGATGGAGATTGAGAATCTCGATTATCCCGAAGCTGTGCGCTTTTTGGCAAAACGCGCGGGCATGGAAGTGCCTGAGGACGAAACCTACCGCGCGGCCTATCGCCGCACCGAGCGTTTGCTCGCTTTGAGCAAGGAAGCCGCCCGCTTCTTCCGCGAACAACTGCTCTCGCCCGCAGGCGAACAGGCGCGCACATATATTGCAGGCCGCGGTCTTACCGCGCAGAGTGTCACGCGCTTCGGGCTTGGCTTTGCGCCCAACGAGTGGTCGAGCCTGCTCGATGCCATGCAGAAAAAGGGCTACAAAAAAGAAGAACTGCTCGATGCCGGTCTTGCCGTCAAGGGCAAAAAAGGCGGCATCTATGACCGTTTCCGCAACCGCTTGATGTTCCCCATCATTGACGTGCGCGGCAATGTCATCGGTTTTGGCGGCCGCGTAATGGACAACTCGGAGCCGAAATACTTAAACTCGCCCGAAACGGCGATTTTCAACAAGCGCAAAAACCTCTTCGCGCTCAATTTCGCGCGTAAGAGCAAACTCGACCGCATCATCCTCGTTGAGGGTTATATGGACGTCATCAGCCTGCATCAGCACGGCTTTGACTGCGCGGTCGCCTCGCTCGGCACGGCGCTGACCGAAGAGCACGCAAATATTTTGGCAAAATACACCAAGCAGGTCGTTTTGACCTATGACGGCGACGAGGCGGGACAAAATGCCACACGCCGTGCCATTCCGATGCTGGAAAAAGCGGGCTTGATGGTCAAGGTTCTGCGCATGCAGGGGGCAAAAGACCCCGACGAGTTCGTCAAAAAATATGGCGCAGACCGCTTCTCGCTTCTGCTTGACAAGTCCGAAAATCAGGCAGAATACCGCTTGGAATCCCTAAAACGCAAATTTGACCTCACACAGGATGACCAGCGCGTCGCGTTCTTGAAAGAAGCGGCCGTGCTCATCTCTTCGCTCTCAACCGCCGTTGAGCGCGAGGTCTACGGACACCGCGCGGCAGAAGCGGCAGGTGTGTCCTACGATGCTGTGCGACTGGAAGCCGAAAAAGCTTTCAAACACCGCATGGCGCGCGAGCGTAAACGGCAGGAAGCGGCAGACCTCGCCCCTGCCAAGCGCCAGCAGCCGCACGTCAAGGGTATCTACTACGAAAACCTGCGCTCTGCCATGGCAGAAGAAGGCGTGCTTCAAATCCTGGTCAAAGAACCCTCGCTGTTTGCATCGGTCAAACTGACCGCTGAACAATTTTCTTCGCCCTTGCTGGGCAAAGCCTACGCATGGCTGAAAAACCGCTGGCATGACGGACAGCCCGTTACCCTCGCAGGCGCAGACGAAACGTTCACGAAAGACGAAATGTCCCACTTGTCGCGCATTGTGCAGAAGGATATCGGCCCCATCCGTGATGATGCCCTGCAGGATTATCTCAGCCTCATCCGTCAGGAATATGCCCGCGCACACGCAAGCGGCGAAGAGGACCTGTTGGCCCTTGCCGCGCGCATGAAAGAAAAGAAAAGTTACGGAGGATAAGCATGAGCAAAGAACTCGAGCTGTTGGCAGCTACCAATTTTTCCGATTCTTCCCGCGAAAAACTCTCCGCGCTTCTCACCGCCGCCAAGCAAAGCGGCAAAGTTTCCTCCAAGGAGTTGGTCGAAACCCTTGACGCAATCGATGCCTCCGAAGAGCAGACCGAGCAGGTCTATAATCTCCTTGAAACATGCGGCATCGAAATTGACGTCTCGGACGTGCTGGAACTGCTCAACACCTCCGTGATGGACAACCCCACTGTGGTCGAAATGGCGCAGATCGAAGCCGACCGCCTCAACGAAATCGAGGATGACGAGCCCTTGAGCACCTACGATTTCGAGAGCGAAATTCGGCTCGACGACCCCATCCGTATGTACCTCAAGGAAATTGGCAACTACCGCCTGCTCATGCCCGAGCAGGAACTTGATGTTGCCAAGCGGATGCAAGAGGGCGACGCAAAGGCGCGCCGCGAGATGACAGAGGCAAATTTGCGCCTTGTCGTCTCGATCGCCAAGCGCTATGTCGGGCGCGGCATGCAGCTGCTCGACCTCATCCAGGAGGGCAATTTCGGGCTCATGAAGGCAGTCGAAAAATTCGACTACACCAAGGGTTATAAATTTTCCACCTACGCAACGTGGTGGATTCGCCAGTCGATCACCCGCGCCATTGCAGACCAGGCGCGCACCATCCGCATCCCGGTACATATGGTCGAGATGATCAACCGCGTGCTTCGCACGTCGCACTCGATGGTTCAGCGCCTCGGGCGCGAGCCGACCACTGTCGAGATTGCAGACGAACTGCACATGGAAGTTTCCAAGATCGAAGAAATTCTCAAGGTCGCGCAGGAACCGGTGTCGCTGGAAACGCCCATCGGCGAAGAGGATGACAGCCATCTGGGCGATTTCATTCAGGACGAAGAAGCCTCCCAGCCGCTCGAAGAAGCTTCTCATACCTTGCTCCGCGAACAACTTGACCAGGTGCTCTCCACGCTCACCGAGCGCGAGGAGCAGGTGCTGCAGATGCGCTTCGGTCTGAAAGACGGAAAGCCGCATACGCTTGAAGAGGTCGGGCGTGAATTTGATGTCACGCGCGAGCGCATCCGTCAGATTGAATCGAAGGCTCTGCGGAAACTTCGCCACCCGTCAAGAAGCAAGCGCCTTCGCGATTTTCTGAACTGAGCTTTTCTTTTTAGGCTTGACATTACCGAAAAAAACCGTATCATAAAAATACCGCATTCCATGGTATAACACCGTCAAAACGGAGGAAACACTATGTTTAAGAAAATCCAGAATTATCTCGCATCCCAGCTTGACATCGCGGCAGATGAAATCACCCGCGAGACGACGTTTGAAAGCCTCGGCATCGACTCGCTGGACATGGTCGAAATGGTCATGGACCTCGAAGAGCAGCTGGGCGTAGAGCTCGAAATCGAAGACAAGCTTGTCTCGGTCGGTGAGCTGGTTGACTTTATCGAGAGCAAGCTCGACTGACAACTGCATATTTGTCATTGGCCTTCGGGCCCATGGCAAGGCTGTACTACTCGGGGAGATAGCGGTGCCTTGTAACCCGCAATCCGCTATAGCGGGGAGGAATTCCTGACCGAGGGTACGTATTGTATCGTCTGACCCATATAAGTGGCGTTGAAGAGCTGGTCCTGCGCAATGGGGTCCTGTGAACCGTGTCAGGTGGGGAACCAAGCAGCACTAAGCAGTCCGCCCTGTGTGCCGTAAGGCAGCCGGCTTAGAGCAGGCTGTGTGGGTAACGGGTGGAATGCGTATTCGACGAAAGGTGTACAGTCTTGCCATGGGCCCGATTTCTTTGCCCTTTTGCATTTTTGCAAAGGGCTTTTCTTTTTTGCCAAAAGCATGTATAATAGATAAGAACTTTG
>JAZUCN010000146.1:0-1965 GCA_045639205.1 Oscillospiraceae bacterium
CTTCCGCGCCCTTTACGGTTACGAGCCGAAGGTCGAAGCCATTCACGCAGGTCTCGAGTGCGGTCTGCTCTCGGGCAAACTTCCCGGACTCGATGCCGTATCCTTTGGTCCTGATATGTTCGATATCCATACCACGCGCGAGCGCATGTCGATCGCCTCTGTCAAACGCACATGGGATTACCTGCTCGATGTGCTGGGACGCCTCGACCACTAAACCAAAACCCGACAGCCTTCCGCTGTCGGGTTTTTACATTGTTTCAAAAACATTCACAATTTCGGGCAAAATACATCGTATAATAAACCAATCACTCGATAAGGAGGAATCCTTATGTCCAAAATCATCGGCATCGACCTCGGCACGACCAATTCCTGCCTGAGCGTCATGGAAGGCGGTGAGCCCGCCATCATTCCCAGCGCAGAAGGCGGCAGAACCACCCCCTCGGTCGTTGCCTTTGCGAAAACGGGCGAGCGCATGGTCGGTCAGATTGCAAAACGCCAGGCGGTCACCAACCACGAGCGCACCGTCCAGTCCATCAAGCGCAATATGGGCAGTTCCATGCGCGTGAATATCGATGCCCACAAATATACCCCACAGGAAATCTCCGCCATGATCCTGCAAAAGCTCAAAGCCGATGCAGAGGCATTCCTCGGAGAGCCTGTCACAGAGGCGGTCATCACCGTCCCCGCCTACTTTACCGATGCCCAAAGACAGCCAACCAAAGACGCAGGGCGCATCGCAGGTCTGCATGTCAGACGCATCATCAACGAACCGACTGCGGCGGCCTTGGCCTACGGCATCGGCCGTGATGAGCCGCAGAAAATCCTTGTCTATGACCTCGGCGGCGGTACCTTTGACGTGTCCGTCCTCGATATCTCTTCGGGCGTCATCGAGGTGCTCGCAACCGCAGGCAATAACCACCTTGGCGGCGACGATTTTGACAAATGCATCGCGGAGTACCTCGTGCAGACCTTCAAGCGCGAATACCGCATTGACCTCTCGTGCGACATGGCGGCGATGCAGCGCATCCGCGAGGCCTCGGAAAAAGCCAAAATCGAGCTTTCTTCCATGACCGCCACTACCGTGAATCTCCCCTATATCGCCGTCTGCAAGGACGGCCCTCTGCATATGGAGATTCCGCTCACGCGCGCAAAATTCAACGACCTCACCTACCACCTCGTGCAGGCAACGCGCGAGCCGATCAACCAGGCCATCAACGATTCGGGCGTTCCCATCTCGCAAATCAGCAAGGTGCTCATGGTTGGGGGCTCCAGCCGCATCCCCGCTGTGCAGGAACTCGTGCACTCCATCACAGGGACACTTCCTTTTAAGGGCATCAACCCCGATGAGTGCGTGGCGATGGGCGCGGCAATCCAGGGCGGCGTCCTTGCAGGCGATGTAAAAGGACTGCTTCTGCTCGATGTCACACCGCTTTCTCTCGGCATCGAAACCATGGGTGGCGTATGCACGCGCATCATCGAGCGCAATACCACCCTTCCCATCCGCAAAAGCCAGATTTTTACCACAGCCTCGAGTTTCCAAAGCTCCGTCGATGTCCATGTTCTGCAGGGCGAGCGCCCCATGGCGCACCAAAACAAAGAACTTGGGCGCTTTCAGCTCACGGGCATCCGCCGCGCTCCGCGCGGTGTGCCGCAAATTGAAGTCACATTTTCTATCGATGCCAACGGCATCGTGAACGTCTCCGCCAAAGACCTCGACACAGGAAAAGCCCAGCAAATCACCATCACGGCAACATCGAATATGTCGCAGGCGGAAATCGAACGCGCCATCCGCGACGCCCGGCAGTATGCCGCGCAGGATGAGCAGCTTCGCCAGCAGGCAGTGGCTGTCGACCGCTGCGAACAGCTGCTTCTGCGCGCATCTGGCGCGGAGAAAAAACTCTCCCGCGAAGATAAAGCGCGCCTGCTTGACGCCGTCAAAGAAACGCGCCGCGCCGTAAAGAGCAA
>JAZUCN010000147.1:0-6342 GCA_045639205.1 Oscillospiraceae bacterium
CGCAGGCGTGTAGAACTCGCCAAAGCGATTCCGAAGTTGCAGGCTTTCTTCCTGTGAAATTCCTCTTTCAAGCCCTGTTGGACAGGGGAGCGGCAATATACAGCACAAAGGTTCAATCAGAAACCACGCGCGTGCCTGATAACGCTGCAGAGCACCGGTAAGGCGCTCGCGGAGTGTGCCGCCGCAGATAGCACTGCTAATGAGCACGGGGGTGTCGGAGTCAGCTTCGGCGTTATATTCGACGACAAGCGTCCCTGCGGCGATGGAATTTCGGATTTCAGGATATGTGGATTTGTGCACGATCAATAGACAGCCGCCTCCCTTTGTGCTATAATGCGCTTGTAAAATTTATGAGACAATAGGTGAACATATGTCTTTTTCTTTTTTGCCAAGCATGATCCTGCCTGCACTGACGGATATAACACCGCAGATGCTCGCAGAGCGAAATATCAAATATTTGTTTTTGGATTTTGACAACACCATCGTGCCGTACACAACCAACGAGCCAACTGCCCAGATGGATGCCTGGCTCAATATGATGCACGATTCTGATATTGGTATCTGTGTGGTCTCCAACAGTAAAAGAGACCGCGTGGTGCGCTTTTGCAAGGGCTACGGCATCGATTGTGTGACGCACGCGAGAAAACCGTTTCCCAAGGGTATCCACGAGGCACTTGCGCGGTTTTCGCTCAAACCGAGTGAGACGGCACTTGCAGGCGACCAGATTTTTACCGATACACTTGGCGCAAATTGCGCAGGGTTGCAGTCGATTCTTGTTACGGCGATTGACAATCACAACATCTGGTTGAAGCTTCGTCATGTGCTTGAAATCCCGTTTATCGCGCTTGGAAGGCTCAAAATCTGCCTTGAGCGAGAAAAAAATTGAATATTTTTTGATAATGCCTTGAAAAATACAAGGTAGTGTAGTAAAATTTTCGTGTTATTGTTATTGAGAAACCCAACATATTGGAGGAGAAAGATTATGGCAACAATTACTGCCGGCGAATTCAGAAACGGTAAAACCTTCGAGATGGACGGCAAAATCATGCAGGTCGTCGAGTTCCAGCATGTTAAGCCCGGTAAGGGTGCAGCGTTCGTCCGCACCAAGATGAGAAACATCGTGACCGGTGGCGTCACCGAAACGTCCTTCAACCCGACTGCAAAGTTCGAGGAAGCTTACATCGAGCGTAAGGACTGCGAGTACAGCTACAACGATGGTGACCTGTACTACTTCATGGATCAGGAAACCTACGACATGATCCCCATCAACAAGGATACCCTGGACGATTCGTTCCGTTTCATCAAGGAAAACACCATGTGCAAGCTGCTGTCCTACAAGGGCAATGTCTTTGGTGTTGAAACGCCGAACTTTGTCGAGCTCGATGTCATCAAGGCTGACCCCGGCGTCAAGGGCGATACCGCTACCAACGTCACCAAGCCCGCTACCGTCGAGACCGGCGCAGAGGTCAAGGTTCCTCTGTTCATCAACGAGGGTGACCGCATTCAGATCGATACCCGCTCGGGCGAATATCTTGGCCGCGCAAAGGGATAATTAAGGCATAACGATTCTGAAAGGAGAATTCCTATGACACTTTCTGAAAAGTCCGCTTATCTCAAGGGTTTGATGGACGGCATGAAGCTTGACACCGAAAAGGACGAGAACAAGCTGATCGCCGCAATCGTTGACATGCTGCAGGACGTTGCAGAGACAGTGGCAGATCTTGACGATGTTGTCGGCTGCATCTCTGATGAACTTGACTGCATCGAAGAAGACCTCGACGCCATCGATGAGTATCTGATGGACGACGAGGACGAAGAAGATTACGACGATTATGAAGACTACGATGAGGATGAGTGTTGCGATTGCGACGAAGTTCTCTATGAAGTCAAGTGCCCGACCTGCGACGAAGTCATCACCATCGACGAGCAGATGCTCGACGAGGGCTCGACGATTTGCCCGAATTGCGGCGAAGACCTCGAGTTTGACATGGACGAAGAGTAAAAAAAGTAAGAGCACGGTACACAGTACCGTGCTCTTTTTTTTATTTCATTTCCGCAAGCGCAAGTTCCAGGGCGGTTGCGAGCTGATCCGGGCAGGAGGTCTGCTTCATACCGCATTTGATTCCTTTGAGCTGTTCGATTACTTTTTCGGCAGGCATACCGCTGACAAGCGCGCTGATGCCCTGCAGATTGCCGTTACAGCCGCCATAATAATTGACGGACTTTACGATGCCATCTTCAATCTCAAACTGAATCTTGCTCGAGCAAGTGCCTTGAGTTCTGTATTCAAATTGCATGGTCTATTCTCCTTTATATCAGGTCGCAGGGCGACATTTTTACATAACTAATGAGGTCGTTTGGCTCAAGCAACAGCTGACAGCCGCGACATCCTGCCGAAACGCCAATGCAGGCATGCGCAAGCGCGCTTTGGTCAATGTAGGTGGGGAATAACTTCTTCATGCCAACAGGACTACAGCCACCGCGGATATAGCCTGTGACTGAAAGTAAATCCTTGACGGCAATCAAATCGACCTTCTTTTCTCCTGCGGCGACAGCCGCTTTTTTGAGGTCTAATTCACAGCATACTGGGATGCAGAACACGCAGTAGCCGTGTTTCTGTCCGAATGCAACGAGCGTTTTGAACACCTGTTCGGGCGGCATGCCGATGCCTTCTGCCGCGTGCATGCCACCCAGGTCATTTTCATCGTAGGCATATTCTGCAGTTTTATATGTAATTTTTGCCTGTGTCAGCAGGCGCATGGCATTGGTCTTGGTCATTGCGCTCCCTCCGTCGGCTATTATAGCGCAGGATAGCGATACTTGCAAGCACTGTCATCTTTTGCTATAATGAACAAAATTTTGCAGGAGGGTGCAATATGTCGATTGAAAAGGTACGCGCGTATTTTGGCGCGCTTGGTATGGAACATAAAATTCAGGAGTTTGATGTCTCGAGCGCTACGGTGGAACTTGCCGCGCAGGCACTGGGGGTCGATGGCTCGCGAATCGCAAAGACACTCTCGTTCCTGCTGGGAGATGCCTGCATTCTCGTTGTTGCGGCAGGAGACGCGCGCGTGGATAACAAGAAATATAAAGAACGCTTCGGCGCAAAGGCAAAGATGCTCGCGCATGACGATGTGCCTGACTATATCGGGCACGCGGTCGGCGGCGTGTGTCCGTTTGCTGTGAAAGATGGCGTGAAGGTCTATCTTGACGAGTCGCTCAAGCGCTTCCAGACCGTTTTTCCCGCCTGCGGAAGCAGTAACAGCGCAATTGAACTGACGATTGCAGAACTTGAAACATATTCAAACTTCGATTCGTGGGTCGATGTTTGCAAAGATTGGGAATAAACACAAGAGGACGCATCGCGTCCTCTTTTTTTACGGATTTTTTTGCACAGTTATGCGAACACTAACCAAAACGAAAAGGGGAGTGTTCCATGGAAAACGAAAACACGAAGCAAATGACAGCCGAACAAAAGGTCGTTGACCTCGGCGCGGCTACAACAAAATCGAAGCAGGGAACTATTTATACACTGACCATCGTTGGGCAAATTGAGGGACATCAGATCCAGCCCGAAAATGTCAAGACAACAAAGTATGAGCATGTTCTGCCACTTTTGGCGGCGGTAGAGGAAAGTGAGGAGATTGACGGACTTCTGTTACTGCTCAACACCGTTGGCGGCGATATCGAGGCTGGGCTTGCCATTGCAGAGCTCATTGCAGGCATGAAGAAGCCTACAGTCTCGCTGGTGCTCGGCGGAGGACACTCCATTGGTATACCGCTTGCTGTGTCTGCTAAGCGATGCATGATCGTGCCGACGGCGAGCATGACGGTGCATCCTGTGCGCATGACAGGGCTCGTTGTTGGAGCGCCGCAGACCTATCAGTTTTTTAATCGCATTCAAGATCAAATCGTCAATTTTGTAACGCGAAATTCGCGCATTTCTAGAGAACAGTTTCTAGACTATATGATGGCAACAGACGAGATTGCAACGGATGTTGGCACGGTGATTTACGGCAGGGAAGCGGTGGAAATCGGACTTATGGATCAAATTGGCAGCCTCAGTGATGCCCTGGGATATTTGCACAAGCAAATTGCAAGAGGAAAAAAGACACAAAGTAAAAAGGAATAATGTGAAAAGGATGGAAATATTCTTCATTCTGTGTTAATATAGTGCTGTACGCCCCCAAATAGGCGACAAAACAGATCGGAGGATATGATATGACCTATTGGAATGCGGCCTTGCTCGGGCTTATTCAGGGACTGGCGGAGTTTTTCCCGATTTCCAGTTCCGGTCATTTGGCAATTTTTCAGACCTTTTTGCGCATCGGCTCTGTGGAAGAGCATTTGCTTTTTGATGTGCTGTTGCACCTCGGAACTCTTGCGGCAGTGTTCGTTGCGTTCCGCAAAGATGTCATGGGCATTATCAACGAACTGCTCGTGATGGTGAGGCTGAAGAAGCTTCCCGAGGGCGAGCGCCCCGATATGCTGCAAAGACGCATGATCAGCTTCATTATCATCGGCACCTTGCCGCTGCTTGTGGCGATTTTCTTTAAAGACCGTGTGGAAGCGCTTATGACCAATACATTCTTTGTTGGCGGCGCTTTGCTTGCTACAGGTGGTCTGCTGTTCCTTTCTGACCATCTGGGCAAGGGCACGAAGACCGAACGTACAGCAACCCTGCTTGATATTCTGCTTGTTGGCTGTGCGCAGGCAGTTGCAATCGTTCCCGGTCTGTCGCGCTCCGGCACGACGATTTCCGCAGGCCTGATGCGCGGCTTTGACCGCAATTTTGCCGTGCGTTTTTCGTTCCTTCTTTCGATTCCCGCGGTTCTTGGCGCAAATGTTCTGAGCCTTGTCGATGCATTCTCGCAGGGCGTTATTTGGGCAAATGTGCCGATGTACATTGTTGGTGTTCTTGTCGCGTTTGTTTCCGGCATGGGCGCTATCTATCTGCTGCAGATGATGATGCAGCGCGGTCGTTTTGGCGGCTTCTCCTATTATTGCTGGGGGGCAGGCCTTGTGACGCTGATTCTTTCCCTTGTTGCTTGAGGTGAAATATGGCACAAAAGAAACAAAAGAAGAAAACCGCCGCCGCCAGACAGACAGAAAAACAGATGGCGAAGCAGAGAGCGAAAGAACGCAAAAAGCGCCCGATTCGCAGAGAAGTCGGCGCCATCGTTTGTCTCGGTCTTGCTTTATCCACCGTGCTGTCCATTTTTGGCGTGGATGCACCCTTGCTGAATCTGTTCAGTGCGTTGTTTAAGGGACTGGTCGGCTGCGGGTATTACATACTGCCGTTCACGTTCGCGATGGGATTTATCATCCTGATGTTCCATGACGGCAGACCTGTGCGCCTGCGCGTGATCTGTGCGTTCTTGCTGCCTGTGTTTGTTGGCACGCTTGTGCATCTGATTGGCGGTCAGCAGGACGCGCTTTGGTCGAATTTCATTTCTGAACTTTGGCAGACGGGTACCGAACTTCGCTCGGGCGGCGTTATCGCAGGACTCATCGCGCAGGGATTTGGTCAGTTGATCAGCCGTCTGCTGACGGGTATTATCGTGTTCTTCGGTTTCCTGCTCGCGTTTATCACAACGCTCAATATGACCGTTGGCGGCATCATCAAGGCGATTAAAAACCGTCCGCGCGTGGAGTATGATGAGCCGAAGCATGAGCATCCTGACCCTGCGGAGAAGATTGTTCAGCATGTTGCCCAGGTGCAGGCAGAACGCCGCCGAGCCAAATCCTCGGATGTGGATATTCCTGTCGATGATGAGCCTGTGCCGTCCTCACAGAAAAAGCGCCCGGCGAAAACAGAAAAGCCAGAAAAATCGCGCGTCAATCCTGTGGACATTGGCATCGATGACGAGGAGATGGACCATCGCGAGCGCTTTGATGCGATGATTCGTGAACTCGATATTCAGCCTGATACCTATCAGCCTGCCAAGCAGATGCCGCCGCTTGTCATTGACAAGTCTGCCGAGGACGAGCCTTTGCCCAATATCGTGGAAGAAGCTCAGCCCGAGCGTATGAAGCGCGAAGAGGTGCACCAGGAAGCGGCAATCATTGCCCAGGAAATAAGCCAGCAGGAACAGAAACCCGACTATGAGTTCCCGTCTGTGGAACTTTTGGTGCAGGGTGGGGCAAACAAAGTAAACGGCACGGAAGAGATGCGTCAGAACTCCGAGCGTCTGAATGATACACTTGAAAGTTTCGGCATCGAGGCGCAGATTATCAATGTCACGCGCGGCCCGTCCGTTACACGTTATGAGTTGGAACTCAATCGCGGCGTAAAACTCTCGAAGGTTACAAACCTTGCTGATGATATTGCTCTTAACCTTG
>JAZUCN010000148.1:0-3850 GCA_045639205.1 Oscillospiraceae bacterium
CAGTTCAGCCATGAACAGTTCCTCTTTCTATCAAGTCATGGTGTTACACGAGTTTGCCGACAAGACTCCAGGTGGTGCAGTCGGTAATCAGCGCATCGGCAAAGGTGCCGATTTCGGCTTCACCTGTCAGGCGGACGAGTCTGCCGCCCTCGGTGCGGGAGGTGAAAAGGTCGCCGTCTTTGCCATCGATAAGCACGCGCATCGTTTTTCCGACGTAGGCGTGATGGATTTCCTGCGAGATGCGATTTTGAAGCTCGCACAGTTTATCAAACCGACGGTTTTTCTCTTCTTTGGGGGTGGGGTCATCCATCTTTGCCGCAGGTGTGCCCGGGCGCGGGGAGAAGATGAAGGTGAACAGCGCGTCATAGCGCACGCGCTCGATGAGCTTCAGCGTATCTTCAAATTCTTCCTCGGTCTCGCCGGGGAAGCCGACGATGACATCGCTTGTCAGCACCAAATCGGGCATGAGGTGTCTGCCGTAATCGACGAGCGAGAGATACTGCGCCGAGTCATAGTGGCGGTTCATCTCTTTAAGCACGCGGTCGTTGCCCGACTGGAAGGGCAGGTGGAAGTGCTTGGCGATTTTATCGTATTTGGCGATGGTGTCAAAAAGCTTTTTGGTCGCGTCTTTGGGGTGGCTGGTCATGAAGCGAAGCCAAAAATCGCCCTCGAGCTCGGCAAGCTCTGCCAAAAGGTCTGCAAAATCGACACCGAGGCCAAGGTCTTTGCCATAGGAGTTGACATTCTGACCGAGCAGCGTGATGTCCTTATAGCCCGCGGCGATGAGGTCTTTGACCTCGCGGATGATTTCTTCGGGGCGGCGCGAACGCTCGCGTCCGCGCACATAGGGCACGATGCAGTAAGAGCAGAAATTATTACAGCCATACATGACCGAAACCCATGCTTTGAGCGGGTTGGTGCGCACGACGGGCAGGTCTTCGGCAATCACGCCATCGGAATCTTCGGTGGCGAAGACGCGCTTTTTGCCCATGAGCACGCGCTCAAGGAGCTCTGCAAAGCGCCACAGGTGGTGGGGGTTAAAGATGCCATCGACATGGCGGTAACTCTCGCGGATGCGCGTGGCGACCTCGGGGACGCCCATCATACAGCCGCAGAGGAAGATTTTTTGCTCGGGGTGGCGGTTTTTCGTGTGTACGAGCGCGCCGACATTGCCGTAGACGCGCGAATGGGCGTGCTCGCGGATGGCGCAGGTGTTGATGACGACGCAGTCTGCGCCCCCTTCGGTTTCTGCCATCTCGTAGCCGCACGCGCGCAGGATGCCGCGGATGCGCTCGGAATCGGCTTCGTTTTGCTGACAGCCATAAGTGTCGACGAAGGCGCGCGGGGTGATGGCGCGCGTTTGCCAATAGGCTTTGATATGTTCGCAGTGCACGCGCTGTTCGGCGAGCTGTTCGGCAGTAATTTCAATGGTCTTGCGCTCCAAGGTCGCACCTCCGTTGTTTAAGAGCTTCGTTATCTGTTTATTATATCAGTATTGCGGTCAGTTTTCAACGAAAATCATCGCGCGCGCGGATTTACAATTTGTTCACGCGCGCGAGATTGAAAAAGTTGCAGGCGTGTGGTAAACTGATTTGGAAATACGGAAAATTTTTCTGTAAAACAAAGCGGCGTTTGCCGCGGAAAGAAGTGAACTATGGATTGTAAGTATTGCGGCGCAGTGCTCGAGGAAGAGCAGGTAGTGTGCCCCGTGTGCGGCAAGGCGCAGACGGAAGAAGAAGCGGCTGTGGAAGAAGCGGCTGTGGAAGAAGCAGTCGCCGAAGAGGCGGTTGCTGAAGAAATCGTTTCCGAAGAAGTCGAAGAACTTCCTGCAGAAGAAGCTGTTGTTGAGGGAGCACCTGCGAAGAAAAAGCGTGGAGCGGGCATCATCATCGGCGTTCTGGCGGTGGTCGTCGTTGCGCTTGCGGCGGTGCTCATCAGCATGCTGACAAAGCCCGCGCAGAGCGAAAATGTGCAGACCGAGCAAGTCGTCGAAGGTGCCGAGGGCCTGGATGACGGCTCGTTTGTTGTCGCGGTTCCCGAGGGAACGCCGTCTTACACGGTGACGGAAGAGGAAATGACCGAAGAGATGCTCGATGCGGTGGTTGCTGAGTGCGGCGATTTTGCTATGACCAACCGCGAACTTGGCATCTATTACTGGCAGCAGTACTATACTGTAGCAAGCGGTTATGGACAGTATCTGAGCTTTATGCTCGACACAACCGTGCCGTTTGACCAGCAGATGTATATGGACGGCGTGCAGACCTGGCAGCAGTTCCTGATCGAAGGCGCGATGCACAACTATCACAGCGTTGCCGCGGTGTATCAGGAAGCGGTCAAGAACGGCTATGTGCTTGATGAAGAGAATGAGGCGTATCTTGCCGGCATGGCAGACGAACTTGGCATGATGGCGGAGGCTTACGGCATCGGCACGGCAGACGACTATGTGAAGATGGGCTTCGGTCCGTTTGTAACGATTGACGCGTATGTCGATTTCGCGCGCCAGACGCTCACGGCATCGGGCTATCTGCGTGAGCTTGTTGAGGCGCAGACTTACACCGATGCGGATATCGAGGCGTATTTTGATGCCAATGCGGAAAACTATGCTGCGCAGGGTCTTGAAAAGACGGATATGACCAACGTGAATATCCGCCATATTCTCATCCAGCCTGCCGAGCAGGATGAAAACGGCGAGTACACCGAGGCGGCATGGCAGACAGCTGAAGAGGAAATCAAGGCTGTGATGGCACAGTTTGAAGCGGGCGAAAAGACCGAGGAAGCATTCGGCGCGCTGGCGGCAGAATTCTCCATGGACGGCAATGCAAGCCAGGGCGGCATCTATGAGAATGTGTATCCCGGTCGGATGGTACAGGAATTCAACGACTGGTGCTTTGATGCCGCGCGCAAGACGGGCGATTACGGTCTTGTCAAGACGCAGTTTGGCTGGCATCTGATTTACTTCATCGAAAAGACCGAAAATCTGTACTGGTTTGATATTGCCGAAGAGGACTATCTCACCGAGATCTCCAACGGCTTTGAAGCGGACATTAAGGCAAAATATGAGCTGACGGTCAACTATGAGAACATGGCGATCATCGATTTGATGGCGGCAGAGGCAGAGGCGGCCACGGAGGAAGTAACCGCCGAGTAAACGGCAAAACTTCACGGAGGGAAACGTATGAAAAAACTGTTGTTTTTCCTCAATCCCAACGCAGGACACGCAGAGGTCCGAAACAACCTGCTCGAGGTGCTTCAAATTTTCACCAACGGTGGCTATGACGTGACGGTATATCCGACAAGCGCCCCGCACGATTTGACAGAGAAGATCGTCCGCGACGGTGCGGGCTATGACCTTATCGTCTGCGCGGGCGGCGACGGCACGCTCAATGAAGCGGCGTCGGGGCTGATGCAGTTGGACGAAAGTGTGCGTCCGCCGCTCGGCTACATCCCAAGTGGAACGGTCAACGATGTGGCATCGACTTTGGGACTGTCGCATGACCCGATCACAGCCGCGCAGGATATCGTTGGCGGACATGCGTTTCGCATGGATGTCGGCCAGTTCGGCAAAGACCGCTGGTTTTTGTATGTGGCGGGCTTCGGGCTGTTTACCGATGTTTCCTACGAGACACCGCAGGAGGATAAGCGCGTGCTTGGGCGCGTGGCATATTTGCTTGCGGGCGTCAAGACGCTTGCTGATGTGCATCCTGTGCACACGCGCATCGTCTGCGGCGACGAGGTTTTTGAAGAAGATGTGCTCGATGGGCTTGTTTGCAGCACAACGAGTGTGGGCGGGTTTAAAATCAATCAGCCTGACCTTGGCATCTCTCTCGACGATGGGCTCAGCGAGCTTGTT